>OZ255623.1:0-60000 GCA_965276685.1 Acidocella sp. | reverse complement strand
TTTGATCCAAAAATGTCCGAATGGGGCAACCCCCTCGCAAGAGGATCATGCACTGAATTCATAGGTGCATGAGGCAAACCCGGGGAACTGAAACATCTCAGTACCTGGAGGAAAAGACATCAACAGAGATTCCGCTAGTAGTGGCGAGCGAACGCGGAGTAGGCCAGTGCCTCAGTTAAAGTTAGCAGAACGGATTGGAAACTCCGGCGATAATGGGTGATAGCCCCGTATGCGTAGGTTTTGATTGAGGACTTGAGTAAGGCGGGACACGTGAAATCCTGTCTGAACATGGGGGGACCACCCTCCAAGCCTAAATACTCCCTGGTGACCGATAGTGAACAAGTACCGTGAGGGAAAGGTGAAAAGCACCCCGACAAGGGGAGTGAAAGAGACCTGAAACCGGATGCCTACAAGCAGTCGGAGCACCTTTTGGTGTGACGGCGTACCTTTTGTATAATGGGTCAGCGAGTTTCTGTTCGCGGCAAGCTTAAGCCGATAGGCGTAGGCGCAGCGAAAGCGAGTCTGAATAGGGCATTCAGTCGCGGGCAGAAGACCCGAAACCAAGTGATCTAGCCATGGCCAGGCTGAAGGTGGGGTAACACCCACTGGAGGGCCGAACCCACGCCTGTTGAAAAAGTCGGGGATGAGCTGTGGCTAGGGGTGAAAGGCCAATCAAACTTGGAGATAGCTGGTTCTCCGCGAAATCTATTTAGGTAGATCGTCGTATGTATACCTTCGGGGGTAGAGCACTGGATGGGCTAGGGGGTCCCAAAGACTTACCAAACCTAACCAAACTCCGAATACCGAAGAGTTTTGTACGGCAGACAGACGGTGGGTGCTAAGGTCCATCGTCGAGAGGGAAACAGCCCAGACCGCCATCTAAGGTCCCCAAGTCATGGCTAAGTGGAAAAGGATGTGGGAATTCCAAAACAACCAGGAGGTTGGCTTAGAAGCAGCCATCCTTTAAAGAAAGCGTAATAGCTCACTGGTCTAATTAAGAAATCCTGCGCCGAAAATGTAACGGGGCTCAAGCCATGCACCGAAGATGCGGGTGTGATTTATTTTCGGATAGATCACGCGGTAGCGGAGCGTTCCGTAAGCCTGTGAAGGGGTACCTGTGAGGGGCCTTGGAGGTATCGGAAGTGCGAATGCTGACATGAGTAGCGACAAACACTGTGAGAAACAGTGTCGCCGTAAGTCCAAGGGTTCCTGCGCAAGGTTAATCCGCGCAGGGTGAGCCGGCTCCTAAGGCGAGGGCGAAAGCCGTAGTCGATGGGAAACAGGTGAATATTCCTGTGCCTGCTAGAAGTGACGAATGCGAAATGTTGTTCGGTCTTATTGGATTGACCGGGCTTTTTGAGCATTCCAGGAAATAGCTCTAGCATATAGACCGTACCCTAAACCGACACAGGTGGACTGGTAGAGCATACCAAGGCGCTTGAGAGAACTATGTTGAAGGAACTAGGCAAATTACTTGCGTAACTTCGGGATAAGCAAGACCCAATGGTGGGCAACCATTGTTGGGTGTCACAAAAGAGGGGGTAGCGACTGTTTAGTAAAAACACAGGGCTGTGCGAAGTCGAGAGACGACGTATACGGTCTGACGCCTGCCCGGTGCCGGAAGGTTAAGAGGAGGTGTGCAAGCACTGAATTGAAGCCCCGGTAAACGGCGGCCGTAACTATAACGGTCCTAAGGTAGCGAAATTCCTTGTCGGGTAAGTTCCGACCTGCACGAATGGCGTAACGACTTCCCCACTGTCTCCAGCATAGGCTCAGCGAAATTGAATTCCCCGTGAAGATGCGGGGTACCCGCGGTCAGACGGAAAGACCCTATGAACCTTTACTGCAACTTTGCAGTGGTATTAGGAGAGTGCTGTGTAGGATAGGCGGGAGGCATTGAAGCATGGGCGCTAGCTTGTGTGGAGCCAACCTTGAAATACCGCCCTGAACTCTTCTGATATCTAACCGCGTCCCGTTTATCCGGGACCGGGACCCTGCATGGTGGGCAGTTTGACTGGGGCGGTCGCCTCCCAAAAAGTAACGGAGGCGCGCGATGGTGGGCTCAGGCCGGTCGGACATCGGCTGCTGAGTGCAATGGCATAAGCCCGCCTGACTGCGAGAGCGACAGTTCGAGCAGAGACGAAAGTCGGCCATAGTGATCCGGTGGTTCCACGTGGAAGGGCCATCGCTCAACGGATAAAAGGTACTCTAGGGATAACAGGCTGATCTCCCCCAAGAGTCCACATCGACGGGGAGGTTTGGCACCTCGATGTCGGCTCATCACATCCTGGGGCTGGAGCAGGTCCCAAGGGTTCGGCTGTTCGCCGATTAAAGTGGTACGTGAGCTGGGTTTAGAACGTCGTGAGACAGTTCGGTCCCTATCTGCCGTGGGTGTTGGAGGCTTGAGAGGATCTGTCCCTAGTACGAGAGGACCGGGATGGACGTACCTCTGGTGTACCGGTTGTCGCGCCAGCGGCACAGCCGGGTAGCTATGTACGGAAAAGATAACCGCTGAAAGCATCTAAGCGGGAAACTTACCTCAAAACTAGGCCTCCCAGAGGGTCGTGGTAGACCACCACGTTGATAGGCCGGGTGTGGAAGTGCGGTAACGCACGCAGCTAACCGGTCCTAATCACCCGATAGAGTTCAATACTTCATATAACCTCACCAACCCCCATACACAGCAATCATCTATCCAAACACGTTCTGGCAGCTGCTTGCGGGCCGTTTGGCTGCGCGCCGGTGCTCACGTACTTAAAGTACGCTGCGCTCCGGTGCTCGCAAACAACCCGCAATCGACTCACCATAACGCGTTTGAAGCGGACAAAAGCTGAGATTATCGACATGCAAAAGCACCAAAACCAACCCCACCCACCACAGCTTGATAGGCTGGACGACCTGGTGGCTCTGGCGGGGAGCCTACACCCGATCCCATCCCGAACTCGGCCGTGAAAATCCCCAGCGCCCATGGTACTGTGTCTCAAGGCACGGGAGAGTAGGTCGCCGCCAGGTCCTCCAACCTATCAAAACAAAACAAACCGCCCCAAAGCCAATGGCAAACAGGGCGGTTTTGCCGTCATATCGCGGGGTGGAGCAGCCCGGTAGCTCGTCAGGCTCATAACCTGAAGGTCGTTGGTTCAAATCCAACTCCCGCAACCAACATTTCAATGACTTACGGGCCGTTGATCGGCATTAAAACCCAACAAAACGACTTACACGTTACTTACACGTTTGGCTAACACCGCTAGCTATAAAACCTGAACGCGCGCACGCTCCCAAAACCGGCATCCGATGCATCCACGTCAGGTCGGGTTTAAGGAGCCAAATCGATGATCAGTCACGAGATCATGGCCGGCAAAGTTCATGTCTATCTGCGCGACACCAGCCCCGTCTGGCAGTGCGCTACCTTCCTCAAAGGCCGCAACCACCGCATCTCCACCAAAGAGGAAGGGCTGGAGCAGGCCAAGCAGGTCGCCGAGGAATGGTACCTGGGACTGCGTGGCAAAGAAAAAGCCGGCATCCTGCTCAACGAGAAAACCTTCAAGTTCGCCGCCGAGCGGTTCACGATGGAATATGGTCTGATCACCGAGGGCCAGCGCGCCAAGAAATGGACCGAGGGGCATCAGATCCGGCTGCGGCTGCACCTGCTGCCGTTCTTCGGCAATATCGGGCTGAGCCAGATCACGCCCGGCAAAGTGCAGGATTATCGGATACATCGCATCAAAACCAACAAACGGCCGAAGCCGCCTTCGCGCAGCACCATGCACGATGAGGTCGGGACACTGAACCAGGTCCTCAAGACTGCCATCCGGCACGCCTGGTTGGCCCGTCTGCCGAACGTGTCGCCGCCATATCGGACGCAGGGCAAAATCTCCCACCGGCCGTGGTTCAGCCCGGCGGAATACAAACAGCTTTATACCGCGACGCGAGAGAACGCGAAGAACCCGCCACAGGCACAGTATCAATGGAACGCCGACCAGGTGCACGACTATGTGCTGTTCATGGGGAACACCGGCATGCGCCCGGATGAGGCGAAGAACCTCCAACATCGCGACGTGACTGTGGTCACTGATCCTGGCTCCGGCCAGGAGATCCTGGAGATCGAAGTCCGCGGTAAGCGGGGCGTCGGCTTCTGCAAGAGCATGGCCGGCGCGGTTCGGCCTTACCAGCGGCTGCTTTATCGGGCGAAGCCGAAGCGGGGAACGCAAAGGCGGAACCGAAGCCGGATCAACCCGAACCCGGTCCTTCCGGATGAGTTCCCGGCGCCGACCGACAAGGTTTTTCCGGGCGATTATCTAAAACTGTTCAACCGCATCCTTGACGCCAACGAACTAAAGCTCGACCGGGATGGTAATCCTCGGACGGCTTACAGCTTGCGGCATACCTACATTTGCCTGCGGTTGATGGAAGGCGCTGATATCTATCAGATCGCCAAGAATTGCCGCACCAGCGTCGAGATGATTGAAAAATATTACGCCTCCCATATCAAGAACACGCTCGATGCCACCGCCATCAACGTCATGCGGCCGCGTGGAACCAAGGGAGGGAAGGCGGTGGCTAATACCGCGACCAACTTGGCGGCCGGCAAACGCTTGGCGGCGAAGCTGACCGCAGCGGAGAAACTTGCGCGCAAGGAGCGGGCGAGGCTGGTGGCCCGAACCACACCGGACGAACCCGCCGACACCGAGGTTTAGCTACAAAGGAGGCCATACGGCCGACGCCCCGAGCGATCCGCTCGCCGGATCGCGACCTTAAAGCGCCGCTCGCCGGTGCGCTACACTTAGGCCGAACGGCCCTCTTAAATATTGAAACTTCCAGGCGCTTGCCTGGTCGGCGTAATTTACCCGTTCAACCTTCTCGAAATTACCTCGAATGATTGTGGGGCCATCCGCGGGCGGTAGCTTTTTGCTGATAGGTCGGGACGAAGAAACAGGTACACTGTAAATTGAACAAAGAAAGATTGCTTTCTGAGAACCTGCCCACCAAGCACGAACGCGGCTTCACTCCCTCCAAGATAGCCGCGACTACACTCCTGCTATTTTGTTTATGCTCAGCGGCGCTGATACGTTGTGCTCAATCTCTAGCAGTTAAGGGAACGGAGCGTATCTATGTCAAAAGATGAACTTAGGAAGCAAGTGTCCCGAGCAGCAGCCTCTCGACTTCCCATGTTTATTTATTTCCGGATGTCATTCTTAGCTCAAGAGATGTGTATTCATCCCGACGATAAAATTAGGTTTGATGGTGTTGGCACATGCGCAGTTTCAGTTGACTTCGAGAACGCGAGCTTGGAGGAAGCGCGGAGATGGTGGCAGACCTCTTCTGTCCGGTGCACCGGGACTGTCCGATGGAAGATGTCTCGACAAGCATTCGCAGTATATGAAGCCGTTTGGGCTGGAAAAGTTCCTGAAGGGATCGATCCAAAATATCCGCTAACTGGTGTGGAATATCAGAACAGGTCATTCGATAGGCATTCCTTCGAGGCGTACGCTCCGGCTTTTCTCAATGACGCCATTGCCCCGATTGAGGCGGAGATTACCCGTATGGTCACCCGAGTGGTCGGCCTCACTCGGTGGAGATGCCATCGGACTGGGCCGATGGCTTTGCCGAGATTGGGTTCACATGAGTGGTCTCGTGACGGAGAAAATTGGAAACCCGACGTGCGGCCGCCGACTATGACAATCAGTTGGGGACCAGATTTAGTAGTCTCTGGCCCCAGACAAGCAGATATCGAGCAACTACTAAACGCAGGTGACGATGAACCCGTATCTCACAGCTTGTTGCGTGAAGCTGAGAGCCTCGTCAAAAGCAACCCTCGGAGCGCCATCGCCGTTGGAGCAACATCGGCCGAGGTCGCTGTCAAAACTTTGTGCTCAACGTTGGCACCCCAAGCGTCTTGGCTTGTTCAAAACATTCCGTCGCCTCCGATTGTCAAAATGCTCGATGAGTACTTGCCAATACTCCTTCCTCCAAAAGTACCGCGACTTGATCGGGAACTGATCGACGATCTCAAATCGGCTATATTCCTACGCAACAAGCTGATCCACGGGATAAAAGGGAACGTGGAACTAAAGCATTTCACTGCTGCACTTACCACTTTTCGCGACGTTGTTTGGCTTTGCAGCTACTTCGGGGGCATCTCTTGGGCGGTAAATCGCGTAAGTCAACGCACTCTTTTGGCGATGAACCTTAAAACAACGGTCGATACAACAGGCTGGTTTGTGGACTAGGTTGAGCCTCCGAGTCTAACCGGATTCAAATAGGTGCAATGACTTGCTTCACCGAAATATCGAGTTGAGTTCTAAAATACAGTCCGTTCACAAGTCTCGGCAACTTTCTGCTGGAACTCGCGCCAGCCGAACGATTCTAACGCAGAGGTCAAGAAGCTGAAAGAATCTTGAGCCCAACATCTACGATCAGCGGGCGGAGAACGACGAAACACCAGATGAAAGAATTGGGGCACGTGCGCTTTTGCAGTGTGGCTTTAAACTCCTCCTCTAGGACAACAATTGCCCTGCACAAACTGATGCTCTTCAGGTAACGGATCTCCGATCGTCATGCAGTATTTATTGTTAAATTGTGGCGGGGATATCGCGTAACTTGTGGAACACTGGGTCGAAAGAGGGCGCTTTCAAAATTGGTTTGCGCCGACCAGAGAACTGTCCAAGACTATCTGCGGTCGAGGGCTTGGTTCGATGCAGAAATATCTGGCAGATCGACATGCCCGGATAAATCTGTAATGGAACTTCGCCCACATTGGCCAGCTCTAGAGTGAGGCAGCCGGAAAACATCGGATGAATTCCCGCGGCTGTCTCGATGACAAGTCCATGCCGCCCGAGCGACGACCGTCCTGTGACGTAGCCAGATAGCGATTTCGGTAGACACAACCACTCTAGGGTGGCTCCAAGTACAAATCGACCAGGATGTAGGACATAAGATTGCCCAAAGGGAACAAAATGCTGTTTGGTTGGTGATTCGTTGGCAACCAGTGGCGTTGGTGCAATCTGATCTTGAGCGATAAGTGCAACAGAACTCGTCTGTGTTTGCTTGAATGAGCGGAACCATCGACCAAGCCTTAAATCAATTGATGTTCCGCCTCGTTTTTTTAAATCTTCACCATCGGGCTGCGGCACGACGATTAAGTGTTCGTCGATCGGAACAGTAGGGCCAAACGAAGTTAGGATTTCTTCAGCGCTAAGCATTGCCGATCCTCAGCTTAAATTCTGATACTTCTACCGATTTCAACATAAGTTCATTGAGCATTATAAGTTGAGACTGCTCGCTGTCGAGCGACAAGCCGCCCTGAGCACGAAGATAACACCAGCCTGCCGTTACGATTTCGGCCAGAGTTGCACCATCGCCATCTGGGACGCCTCGGCCTAACGCTTGCATCACACGTGAAACAACCGCGTTATCGCAGATGGGCACCGCGGCTCTTTTGAGAAGATCGAATGCTTGGTCGCAGATGCTGGAATAAACGCCGCGTACGGCCGCATCAGAAAAAGAAAGTATCTCTCCGTTGATGCCATGGGGAAGCGGAGAAGGGAGCCAACGTGCGAACAAATCTGAGTCGTAAGAGAGGTTGAGTCGTGCTGCTCCGTCCTCCAGGTACCTCACTCGATCTTCACTCGCGGGATAGTCGGGAGAACGCAAAGGTCTGCCCGGTGCCAGGAAGTATTCATAAGCGTAAAGGTAGCTCGGTCCAAATACATAAAGTGCGAACATATCGCAGAAAACTTCTTCTAATTGCTTCTGCGCAAACTTGAAGCAAGTTTGCTGCAACCATGTGAGATCATGCCCATATGATTTTAGATCAATGAGGATTTTGTCGCGTTTCTGAATGTCTGCATTGATGGCTTTGTCGACTGCGAGCAGCAATGCCTGTCGGATAGAGGCTTCAACTTTGTGTTGTCGCCAAGCAGAATGCCCTATCTCGTGGCCAGCAAGAGGAACAATCAATACGTTTTCGGATTCCGGTGCGGGGCCGCCGACCAAAACGAACTTCTCAAGCATTGGCAGCGTCATCGGATAAGTGAATGGTACAAAGTTCCATTCTGATGACATGATCAATTTGGCGTCTGATACAATTGTCTTTTGGATTAACCGCTTTAATGGAAAATGAACTTCAAACGCGTTTCGTATATTAGTTGAGCGCAGAATGAAACCTAACACACTTGTGTATTTTTCGAGCGTCACCGTCGTATCCGAACATGTCTGATCGACGAGAGTCGCAGCCATCATTGCAGGCATCCGGTCAAGGGCTCTATGACGAATAAGTATCCCTTCCTTGATGGCGGCCAAAGCTTCTTTGCCATCTTCATGTGGAAAGTCTGCGGCTTCTAGTTCCCTGATTTGCTGAAGGAACGTGCGGACCCTACGCCGTGTCGACGCTAACCGAAGAGTCACGGACTGTGGTGGGCCAATCGTTAACGACAAGCATTTCCTCCGAACTTATATCGTTCAGCAATTCTTGGTGAAGTGCAGCACAAGCATTCACAAGCCGTAGCATGTCAGCGTGACCACCGGTGGCTACTGCTGCAAGATCGTTACTAAGCTGTTTAATGAAGCTTTGGATACGATCGATTTCAGACACACTTGAGTAGCCGACGGTCCGCATCAATCGCTCGTATGGCTCGTAATAGCCAGGTTCGACTAAACCGAAAGGGACGGCGTCTGCACTTTGGTAGGACGTACGCAGCAGCGCCTCTGACAAATCAGACAGTACTTGTTGTTCGACGTCCATTCCGGCTTGCGACCGTTCAAGTTCGATCATTGAACGCAACGCTAGTTCAACGAGGCGATACTTGGAAGGTGCACCCACAGCAACGTCCATAGCCTGTTTCCCCTATTTTTGCGCGAGCGGCGGTCCGACGATGATACCTGCGGGTATCACGACGGCAACCCACCACGAACAATATAGTTTGACTCGTTTTGAGTCAATTAAAGACTCAAATTGAGTCAAACATTTTTAATGAGGTTCACGAGCCACCGTTCTTCCAGTTCTGCTCGAAAAATCATCGTTGCGGCAGGAACCGGTTTCAATCCGCAGTTTCTGGCGTGCGCCGTAAAGGATTGTTTGGTTTCACCTTGTGCTTGGTGGGCGGTAACCTTCGCGCATTTGGACATCGGTACACCAATTTGGAACCGTATAAGAGAAGGTAGCCGGCATATTGTAAGCTCTCTTAGAATAAGGAGATTCGCCACCGAACTCGAATCGAGGTTCAGACTTCCGGCGTATCGCTGAAATTCTGAGCACTCGTTGGCGGGCAGGTAGCCAAGGATTTGTGCCAACTTATTTCAACCTATTGAAAAGGATCTGGAGTGCCGCGGCAAATATTCGATCCCCAACCTAGGCAGACAACTAGTAGGGGCGGGCGAGAAAACGAGGCCAGAACCGGCGTCATTTGTTCTGGCTTCGAATAAAAGATAAATATTGCAGCAGCTTATCTTCTTCATCAGCGGTAAGTTCACCAAGGATTGAAGTGGGCATTCTGCTCGCCGTAACATCCGATTCGCTTATGAAGCCAGCACGCTCGACGATTTCATTGTAATCGACCGCATAGGCGCTAGCTAGCCGGTGAAGCATTACGGCGGACGGCTGGTCAATGTGCCCTCGCTCAAGCTGGCTAAGATAGCCATTTGAAACTTTGCCATCTGTGATTCGCTCGACATCTCGCAGAGACAAGCTCCGAGACTTTCTTAGGTCTCTGAGAAAGTTGCCAATTTCCCCTTGCCCATCACTTTGGTCCTTATTCCGGCCCATAAATTATCCATTCAACACTCCTGAGCGCCAATCAATAGCTTTTAAATGCTAAGTATGTCAAGCTAATCTAAATGCGCTTGACATTTAGCAACGCTTAGTGCACTTAGCATGTACAGGGTCCGTGAGACCCCGATATTGAAGGATAAACGATCATGGATGAAGACCCACCGTTGAAACAAGCCGTCGAACATCTGGAGCTAGCCGAGCAACTCCTGGAGCACGCCCACAAAGAGGAGGTCGTTGCCGTGCGTGAAGTCGAGGAGGCGCTTAAAGAGGTTGAACGGGCGGAAGGGGAAGGGCGCGAGTTCAAAATCATGGTGAATGGGCGGTCTAAGGAAGTTAGCCCCAAAAAGCAGTCGTACAGGGACATCGCTCGAGTGGCTTACCCCGACGCGGATTTCAGTCAATATTTGTACACGATCACCTTCTTCAACGGCGAAGGTGGCCAGGAGGGGGACCTTGTCGAAGGTGAGACGGTCAAGGTAAAAAATGGGATGGTGTTCAATGTCCGACGCTCTGATAAGTCGTAGCCCTGATCTGAAACAACTCGACGAGGAGGGGTTCGAACTGGAGATACGGAACGCTCACCTTCTTGTTCATTCGGTACCGTATGTAAAATCTGACAAGGCCTTAGCTCGGGGCACGCTCATCTGCACATTGACCCTCACGCCAACTGGCGAGATAGCTAGACCTTTGCCAGATCACACCATGTATTTTACTGGGGAAGTGCCGTGTCACAGAGATGGCACGCCCCTCGACTCGATCATCCACAATAGTAACCATTGCGATCTAGGAAATGGTATTCTGGTCGACCACTATCTTTCGTCAAAGCCCGAGATAACGGGTCGCTACGAGAATTTCTACGACAAGATTGTCACTTATGAAGGACATTTGGCGCGGCCGGCACGTTCTCACGACCCTTCTGCAAACGCCAGGACAAACCGAAAGGTGAAGTCAGCGAGCGAGATCGGCCCATTCCAGTACCCCGACACTAGCTCCGCGCGTTATGGAATTGGTGCCATCTCCAATAGGCTGGCTGTTGGGAAAGTCGCGATCATCGGACTCGGAGGTACAGGGTCTTACGTGCTCGACCTTCTCTCGAAGACCCCTATTGCTGAGATTCACCTCTACGACGGTGACCAATTTTTGAGTCATAATTTGTTCCGCGCACCAGGCACGCCGGATCCCGAATCGATCAAGGACTTCCCAAGCAAAGTTGACTACTTTGCTCGCATCTATTCGCGGATGCACCGCGGGATCAAACCCCACAATGAACTCGTCACTGCCGATAATATAGGTGAGCTGAGGGGCTTCGATTTCGTGTTCGTCTGCATTGACAAAGGAAGTGCCAGGCGAACGATCGCTATTGGCCTACACCAGATGGGTGTGCCTTTTATTGACACTGGTATTGGTGTGGGTCGGGAAGGAAATCAGCTCGACGGCTGTAGCCGGGTGACATTCGTTCCGGCCAATGCTGATTTGGCAATCATCCACCAATTTCTTCCATTTGGTGATGACAAGGAAGATGACGAAGACATTTACAATAAAGGAATTCAGATCGCAGATCTGAACGCCTTGAATGCGACCCTTGCGGTCCTTCGCTGGAAACGAGAAACTGGTTTCTATCGTGATATGCGCGGCGAATTAAACTCGGCATATATGGTTGAAGGCAATGTGATGAGCAACAGAACACCGAATGCCCAGGATGTTTAACATTCGTGCAGAATTCGTCGAGACGATGCCAGATCATCTCGACGACGGTGTGATCTATATATCTGAAAAATTTAGAGTGGCCCTGCATAATTGCTGTTGTGGGTGTGGTGAAGAAGTCTCAACCCCTATTGGGCCGACAGAATATTCGATAAGGATGGAAGACAATGGCGTGACCGTGAAGCCGAGTATCGGAAATCACGATTTCCCTTGTCGGTCTCATTATGTCATTGAACGCGGCTCAGTTGTGTGGGCTGGAGCCATGTCACGTCGCGCCATCAATGCTGGCAGAGCACATGATCGATACCTAAAACGAGGAAAGACGCAGTTCGGCATTGCCGCTATGATGCGATGGATCAGGGCGTTAGCAGCCAAGTTATTCGGCTAACGAACACCGCACTCAGAATCACCGTCAAGGTGTTGTGCTGAAAACGGAAAATTCAAGAAGAACTCCACCTCAACCAACATCAAGCTTGCTACCGACGCGGATGGCATCAAGGCGCGCTTCGCGCCCAAAGCGGTGGCCTGTGGCCATCCTTGACTCCAAGCCACTCCCTCCGGGGTGTCCCAATGGGGGGGCAGCTGCCCCCGGCAGAGGCAAGGGTTCGTCGCTTCGCTCCCGGGGTAATCCCCCCTTTTTTAACGGGGTTTATTTGTAGAATTCACGCGGCGAGTTTCAATTTCTGGGCGGGTGTAATCCCGCCGATGCCCATGTTGGGCCGTTCGTTATTGTACGTCCATAGCCATTGCGTGGCGTAGTCCTGTGCCTCCTCGATGCTTTCAATGATATGTTGGTCCAGCCATTCGTGCCGAACCGTGCGATTGTAGCGTTCGACATAGGCGTTCTGCTGCGGCTTGCCGGGCTGGATGTATTGGATGCTGATGCCGCGCCTCTGCGCCCAAGCGAGCAGCTTGCCGCTGATATATTCGGGACCGTTATCAACCCGAATGCTGCCCGGCTGGCCGCGCCATTCCATAATCCGATCCAGGCTACGGATCACACGCTCGGCCGGCAATGAAAAATCAACTTCAATGCCTAAACCTTCACGGTTGAAGTCATCAAGCACATTCAACAGCCGGAACGCCCGGCCATCGCTCAACCGGTCCGCCATAAAATCCATTGACCATGAAATATTCGGCGCCGCGGGAACGGCAAGCGTGTCAGGCTTCTCCCGATGCAGTCGCCGGCGCGGCTTGATCCGCAAGTTCAGCTCCAGCTCACGATAAATCCGATACACGCGCTTGTGGTTCCACAGCCGCCCTTGAACGTTGCGCAAATACAAAAAGCATAAATCAAAGCCCCAACTCCTCCTGGCATTCGTCAAACCACCCAGAAGATCAGCAATCTCCTCATTCTCATCGCTCATTTTGGGGCTGTAGCGATAACACGTCTCGCTCACCCCAAACGCCCGGCATGCCAACGCAATGCTGACACCCCGCTTTGCCACCGCCACCTCGGCCATCTCGCGGCGTTGAGATGGCCGGGCTATTTTTTTCCTAAAGCCTCTTTCAGCAGTTCGTTCTGCATGCTCAGCTCAGCAAACATCTTCTTCAGCCGCCGGTTCTCGTCATCCACCGTCTTCATCTGCGAAATCATCGACGCATCCATCCCACCATACTTCGCCCGCCATTTGTAGAATGATGCATTGCTCATGCCATGTTCCCGGCAAAGCTGCGCTACCTGCACACCGCCCTCAGCCTGGCGCAAAATCGCAAGGATCTGCGGCTCGCTATATCTCGACTGCTTCATAAAAATCTCCTCGATCAAATTGCCGAGAAAATCCTACTTATCAATCCCCTTAATTTTTGGGAGGATTACCCCGGCACCGGCGTATCCACCCCGGCGCCGCCCTTGCCCCTGCCGCCCCCGCCCTCGCCGGGAAGCGTTCCTAAGAAAGCGGGCGCTTTCTTAGAGATCATTCAGGGAAGCCCTCCCGCACCGGAGAGCCACCATGAAAAGTCAGGACCTTTGCGAGAAAGTCACCGCCGCAATCATCGCGGAACTAGAGACCGGCGTCATGCCCTGGTCGAAGCCATGGGCAGGACGGACCGGCGGGCCGGTAATGCCGAGGCGGCATGCAGGCGCCCGTTATCGCGGTATAAATGTTTTGATCCTGTGGAGTGCCGCCGAAGCTGCCGGTTATCGCTCGCCGCATTGGATGACTTTCAAGCAGGCCGTGGAATACGGCGGCAGCGTGAAGAAGGGCGGGAAAAGCACGCAGATCGTATTCGCCAATAAGGTGATGCGGTCCGAGGTCACCGACACCGGCGAAACCGTTGACCGGAACTTTTCGTTTCTTAAAGCGTATTCGGTTTTCAACACCGAGCAAATCGATAAGTTACCAGCGCAGTTTGCCGTCCCCGCACTGGCGCCAGAACCTAACCCCGATGTGACCGGAAGCCCGAAAGACTGGCCAGCCTATGCCACATCACAAGCTTGGTTTGACGCCATTCCCGCAGAAGTCATTCACCAGGGCGAGCGTGCTTGTTTCATCCCCAGCCTAGACCGGATCGAACTGCCGGAGCCGAACGCGTTCTTCACGCCGGAGTCGTACTTTTCCACCCGAGCGCATGAGACCGTGCACTGGACCAAGACCGAGAAACGCCTGAACCGCGATTTTGGTGCGGCCCGGTTCGGCGATGAAGGTTACGCGATGGAGGAGCTTGTCGCGGAATTAGGCGCGGCCTTCACCATGGCGCAACTCGGCCACCAACCAGCTATTCGGGAAGACCACGCGCCGTATATCGCAGTCTGGCTGAAAGTCTTGAAGCGGGATTCCAAAGCTATTTCGACGGCGGCCGCCAAGGCCAGCGACGCGCTGGATGGTTCGCCTCGCAGTCCACACCCAAAACCCGGGCCGCCGGGTTAGCTGAAGCCAAGGCGGCATGAAACGGTCTGGCTGATCAGCCGTCTGACGACGGGCGGCGCGCAGCCCGCTTAAACCCCGCCGCCCAATCAAAAATTTCGGCCGCTACGCGCGGCCATTGTGTATAGGGGACAGAAAAGACCGATGAGCCGGACAATTGCTTCGGACAGCTTCTAATCCAGATATTTCCAAATTAAATTGCATCAAATCATTTAATGCAATAGTTGCCCTTGACGTGAAGTATATTTGCTGTAAGTAATTCGCATGAATTGCTCTACTGCATATAAACTTGATCCGTTTTTGGGTTTGGCCAGTATTTGCGCTGGCTACCCGCTGCGCGGCGCGGTTGACGCCCTGCCAATCGGTGATGTGGCAGTTATTCAAATGGGAAACGTGCATCCCGATACCGGGGTTGACTGGACCTCAGTGCGACGGGTCACATTACCCTCCAAGCGGAGTGCTGCCTTCCTCAAACGTGGCGATGTCATTTTCACCACCCGTGGCACCCGCAATTTCGCGCTTGCCTTGGATGACGTGCCAGGCGCCGCCGTCTGTTCGCCCCATTTCTTCGTGTTTCAGGTCAAAAATCCTACCAACGTTATACCTGAGTTTTTGGCCTGGCAGATCAATCAGCGCCCCGCACAGGAGTATTTTCAGCGCGAAGCCACCGGTTCTTACATCCTCAACATCCGTCGTGACGTGCTCGAAAAGCTGCCATTCGTCGTTCCACCTTTGCCCCAGCAATACGCCATCATCGCCCTTGCCGATGCCGTAAAGGCCGAGTGCGCCGCGTTTAACAACCTTATTGCGAATCGCAACCAACAGATGGAGGCAATCGCGCTTGACCTCCACCGCTCCGAAAGGCCCGCCGAATGAACAGCCCGATCAAGCAGGAAGAAGTGAACAAAGCGGTATGGGCCGCGTGTGACACATTCCGCGGCACTGTGTCCACCGACATCTATAAAGATTACATCCTCACCCTGCTTTTCCTGAAGTACCTGAGCGACGTTTGGCAGGACCACATGGACACCTACGCCAAAGAGTATGGCGACAACCCGGCCTTAATCGCCGAGATGATGAAAACCGAGCGCTTCGTTCTACCGGAAACTGCGGGCTTTTATAGCCTTTATGAGCGCCGGTTTGAGACCGGCAACGGTGAGCGGATCGACAAGGCATTGCACGCCATAGAAGAAGCCAACATCGCCAAATTGCGGGATGTGTTCCAGGACATCAGCTTCAACTCCAACAAGCTGGGAGAAGAAAAACAAAAGAATGACCTTCTCCGTCATTTGCTCGAAGACTTCCATAAACCGGAGCTGAACATGCGCCCGTCGCGTATCGGCAATTTGGACGTCATCGGCAATGCCTACGAATATCTTATCAAAAATTTTGCGTCCGATGCTGGGCGAAAGGCCGGCGAGTTTTATACGCCGCCTGAAGTCTCCACACTCATGGCGGAAATCATGGATATGAACGAGGGCGAGGAAGCGTGTGACCCCACCTGCGGGTCCGGTTCGCTGCTGATGAAATGCGGCCAGCGTGTGCAGGCGAAGTTCAAAGGCTCAAAAAAGTACGCGCTATACGGTCAGGAATCCATCGGCAGCACCTGGGCGCTTGCAAAGATGAATATGTTCCTGCACGGCGAGGACAATCACCGAATCGAATGGGGCGACACCATCGGCAACCCCAAATTACTGGATGGTGAAGACCGCCTAAAGCATTTTGATATTGTGGTGGCCAACCCGCCTTTCTCGCTGGACAAATGGGGGCATGACACTGCGGCCGCCGATAAATTCGGCCGCTTTCGCCGCGCGCTACCGCCAAAAACCAAGGGTGATTACGCGTTTATTTTGCACATGGTTGAGACCATGAAGCCGAAAGCCGGTCGCATGGCGGTGGTGGCACCTCATGGCGTGCTATTTCGGGGCGGCGCTGAAGGCGTCATTCGCCAAAAACTGATCGAGGAAAACCTGCTGGATTGCGTGATTGGCCTGCCGGAAAAGCTGTTTTACGGCACCGGCATTCCTGCCGCCATTCTGATCCTGAAAAAGCGCAAGACTGACAAGAATGTATTGTTTATCGACGCTAGCCGAGAATTCAAATCTGGCAAAAACCAGAACCAGCTAAGCGCCGAAAATATCTCTAAAATCGTCGCGACCTACCATGCGCGCGTAAAGGTGGATAAATACGCCTACCTCGCCACGCCGGCGGAGCTGGCGGAGAACGATTTCAATCTGAACATTCCCCGCTATGTCGATACATTTGAGGAAGAGGCCGAAATTGACCTACTGGCGGTGCGCGCCGAGCGGCTGGCCCTGAAGGCGGAACTGGCTGAGCTGGAAATTAAAATGGACAGCTATTTGAAGGAGCTTGGCTACCTATGAGTGGCGAGATCATCCTTTATACGACCGAGGATGGTGGCACCCGTGTATATCTGCGGGAAATTGACGGATTCGTCTGGCTGACCCAGGCTGAGATGGCCGAGCTATTTCAGGTGACCCCTCAGGCCATTACCCAGCATGTGCGGTCGGTTTACGCCGAAGGCGAATGGGTCGAGTCGGCAACTTGTAAAGAAGACTTACAAGTTCGAATGGAAGGCAAACGGCGGGTTTCCCGTAGTATTTCGCTTTACAGCCTCGCCATCATCTTGGCCGTTGGCTTCCGGGTCCGGTCCCCGCGTGGCACGCAGTTCCGGCGCTGGGCAGCCGCCTCCCTTGGCGAATACTTGGTCAAAGGCTTCGCCATGGACGATGCCAGGCTGAAGGACCCGGATGCCGGATATTTTGAAGAATTGCTTGCCCGCATCCGGGACATACGGTCATCAGAAAAACTGTTTTACCTCAAGGTGCTGGAGATTTACGCCACCAGCGTGGATTACGACCCGAAGACGGCAACCTCAGAATTGTTTTTCCAAACCGTGCAGAACAAGATGCACTGGGCTGCGCACGGCCATACGGCAGCAGAAGTAATACATGCCCGCGCTAATGCCGCGAAGGACCATATGGGGCTGACCAGTTGGGGGGCGCAAAGCAAGGGCGGACGGCCAAGTAGGCGGGATGTAACAACCGCTAAGAATTACCTTCTGGGCGACGAGATTGAGACGCTGAATCGTATTGTCACGGCCTATCTTGAATTTGCTGAATTGCAGGCGATGAACCGTAAGCCGATGCATATGACGGATTGGGTTCGTAAGCTCGATGATTTTCTTAAACTTAGCGATCGGGACGTTCTTGCCCATGCGGGCCGCATTTCTGCTGAGAATGCGAAGTTAAAGGCAGAAACTCAGTTTGACGCTTGGAATATGCGTGTCGTCGACCAACCCAGTGCAGTTGAACTCCATTTCTCCCAGGCGATTGCCACCACCAAAAAAATCCAAGCCAGCACAAAGAAGCCTTTAACCAGGGGCAAGAAAGATGCTTCCTAAGGGTTGGGAAATCACTAAATTCGGCAATGCTTTCGATAGTAGTCGTACAAAAGGCAAGGCCGGTCTACCGACAATCTCAGTCACACTTACTGAGGGGCTGGTCGCGCGTGAATCGATTGATCGAAAGATGGAAACAAACCTGACCGCCCAAGAACATCTTTTAGTAAAAAAGGGAGATATAGCTTATAATATGATGAGGATGTGGCAGGGCGCCTCTGGCCTCGCCTATTATGACGCGCTTGTCAGCCCGGCCTATGTCGTTCTAAGAGCTAAAAGAACTATTGAGCCAATGTTTGCGGCTTATTTTTTTAAGCTTCCGCGAAGTATCCATTCATTCTGGGCGTACTCTTACGGCATTACGGACGACCGCCTCCGACTGTATTTTAAAGACTTTGCTGCAATCCAAATTGCTCTCCCACCGTTGGCTGAACAGCAGAAGATCGCAGAAATTCTCTTTACATGGGACCAGGCGATTGCCGTGCAAGAGCGGTTGATCGTTAATGCACGGGCACAGAAAAAAGCTCTAATGCAAATCCTTTTAACTCAAAAGAAGCGTTTGCCCGGTTTTTCAGGATCGTGGCAGAAGATTAAACTCCGAGACATAGGCCGTTGCTACAATGGTTTAACTTATTCGCCCTCCGACGTGGTTAATACCAAAGGGCTTCTCGTTTTACGATCGTCAAATATACGAAATGGCCGCTTGGCATTCGATGACAATGTTTATGTCAGCCCTGAAACAAAAGTTTCTTGCTTTACCCAAGAAGGTGACATTCTCATTTGCGTCAGAAATGGAAGCTCGCAGTTAATAGGGAAAACCGCGCGCATCACAGCCGATGCTACTGGCTACGCCCATGGTGCATTCATGTCTCTATTCCGGTCATCTGAACCAGATTTTGCCTATCACCTTTTCAAATCCTACTTTTACGAACAGCAGGTAAAACGAAATTTGGGCGCCACGATAAACTCAATCAACACAAGTGATTTAAACGAGTTCGAATTTATGTATCCACCAAAACCAGAACGTAAGCAGATCGCAAGGATACTTTCGGCAAGCGACTCGACTATTGATCTGTGCGAAAAAGTTTTGATCCGTTTGATTGCGCAAAAGTTGGCTCTGATGCAACAGCTTCTCACCGGCAAACGGCGCGTTAAAATGGAGGAAATGGCTAGATGACACAGGTTCATTCATTTTCCATTTACCTACTCAAAAATGGCTTCGACGCCACAAACTCTCTGAAGGATGAAAATAAACTTCAGGCTGATGTACTTGGCAATAATTTGCCGGAAGGTGCCATCCTATTCGTCCTCGACAATTTTCCTCACTCTCCATGGTGGAAATCATATTTTGGGATACAAAAAGATTTAATGCAGGTTTCCAAGGGCGCTTTGATTTTTGTGACTGCAAACGAACGATGGTTTGCCCTTTCGTTTGGGCATGTTTCGCATAACCTAAAGGACACAAGTTACGAGTACGATTTTGGCTTGCGCGTCACCTTAAACTGCGTCGATCCCGAAAAATTGAAGAGTACCGATATTTTAGAGCCCAGCGGCGCAAAACGGCAACGGACACAATTACCGGTGGATTCAGACTTAACATACTTCGATTTTGACCGCGATAGCACAATCTTAAAAACCCTGACTGGCAAGGTTAAAGACCAATACAAAGACATTTGTAAAAATGCCACCGGTGCAAGTAATATCCGAATTTCATCGGATAAGATGCCGGCGGGATTGGCGGACCTGTGTGGGTCCTTACTTGAACTATATCAGCAAGAAACGTACAAAACAGCGTTTCCGGATATCCAGAACATATCACCGGTGCGGGATCCCGAGGTCATTGAAAACCTCAACGTAAAACTTGTTGAGGCATTTAAATCCAAAAGCGATAGCCTTACGCTTTCAGTGCCGGAGATACAAAACTACGGAGATGGTCTCTGGGGCACTTTTTCCGGCGCCGGCGCCGGAAAAGTTTACGATGATATTTTTATTGCTCGCTATTACGAGTATCTCGCAGACGCTTCAGCGGAACTCGATACTATCGGTCTAAGCGAATTTAAAAAGCATCACTTAGCTCTGACTAATGAGGAAGGCAGTGTCGTTCGCGACCAATTCTCAATTCTAAAATGCATGATCTTCGATACAATGCTAGATGCCGAAAGCCGCACTTACCATTTGTGTGAAGGAAATTGGTATCTCATCGACGCCGACTATGTGACCAAGCTGACAACGTATCTTGACCCTCTGTGCAAGGACACAACGCTCCCGAATTATATTCATGCCAACGAGGGTGATTACAATGAAAGCGTGTCATTAGCATCAAACTCACTCGTTTGCTTGGATAAAACAAACATTGCGCCTAACGGGCAAAAGCACGTCGAGCCATGCGATATTTATGAGCTTGCGGATGGAACGGCGATTTTTCATCACGTGAAGATATCAACGCTTTCAGCTCAGCTTAGCCATCTTTTTAATCAAGGAACCAACTCAATAAGGCTCTTGCGTTCCGACGCTGAAGCAATGGGGAACCTACAAGGCCTGGTTTCAAGTAAGGTTGACGACGCAAAGCGCGCCGATTTTCTGGCGCCACTTATTGCCGGCAAAATGAAAGTTGTATTTGAAATCGTAACACATAAAGACAAAGCTGGAAAATCTCTCAACCTTCCGCTGTTCTCACGAATCAGCCTTAGACGATGCATGAGGGATTTGAAGTTAATGGCGATAGAGACCGAATTTACTTTTGTAGCCAATGAATCGCCTACGCATGAAGGTAAAAAGAAAAAACGGAAACCTAAAGGCGGCGAGCCAGCATGACCATCACGCCCCACACCGCCGAACTTTACAGCGCACAAATCCCGGCATTAGCAACGTTGACTACATTAGGCTGGGATTATCTGCCTCCTGCGGAATGCTTGGAAATGCGCGGCGGAAATAACGGGATTCTTCTGCTCCCAGTTCTGATTGAACATCTGAGAGCTCGCACGTTCGAGTATAAGGGGCGGACCAGAATACCGCTCTCCAACAATGCCATCGATCAGATTATACGTGAACTGTCTGCGCCGCCGCTGCATGAAGGGCTGATAACCGCCAATGAACGGCTCTACAACGCACTCACCCTCGGCCTTACCGTCACTGAATTTGTTGATGGAAAGAAGACCAGTGTCACGGTGGCGATTATCGACTGGCTTGAGGCCGGCAAAAATACCTTTCACATCACCGAGGAGTTTGAGCTTCTGGTAAGCGACGGCACACGCACGCGCCGGCCGGATATTGTGGGTTATGTCAACGGCGTCCCACTCGTGGTGATTGAGGCGAAGCGGCCGGATAGCGGGAACCCGAACAGTTCGATGGTTGAAGAAGGGGTCAGCCAGATGATCCGCAATCAGAAGGCTGATGAGATTCCGCAGCTTTTTGCCTTCGCCCAACTGCTACTTTCAATCAGCGCGACAGATGGAAAATACGGCACGACCAAGACGGCCCGAAAATTCTGGAGCAAGTGGCATGAGGAGCAGTTTAGCGAGACCTATTTTGCCGAGATAAAAAATCGCCCCCTGCCGGCGGCCGTGCGGCGAAGAATTCTGGCGGATCGTCCGCTAAGCGTGACCCAGCATTTTAGTGCCTTGTGGGGTGCCAACCAGGCAGTGTCCGACCAGGACCGATTGCTGATTAGCCTACTTTCCCATGACCGGCTGCTTGAGTTCATCCGCTACTTCATCCTGTTCGACCGAAAAGCCGAAAAAATTGCAGCGCGTTATCAGCAAGCCTTCGGCATCAAGGCGCTACTGAACCATATTTCCGAATTCCGGCCGGATGGCGGCCGGCAGGGAGGCGTGATCTGGCATACCACGGGCTCCGGCAAGAGCTTTACGATGGTATTTCTGTGCAAGGCCCTGCTGCTGAAAGAAGAGTTGAAGAATTGCCGCGTGATTGTGGTGACCGACCGGCAACAACTTGAAAAGCAGTTGGCAGAGAATTTTCAAACCGCCGGCGCCTTTGGCTCAAATATCGGCACCAAGAAAGATGCAGAGAAAGCCAAGGTTGCGTCCGGGCGAGACCTCGCCAAGCGCATCGGCAAGGGGACCGAGCGAATTATTTTCACCATCATCAACAAATTCGCCAGTGCCTCCAAACTACCGGAGTGCCAGAATAACAGCGCCAACCTGGTTGTGCTGATCGATGAGGGGCACCGCAGCCAGGGCGGGGAAAACCATGAGCGCATGAAGAAGGCTCTGCCCAACGCTTCCTACGTCGCTTTTACGGGCACGCCCCTGCTTAAGGACGATAAGACGGCGAATAAGTTCGGTAAGATCGTCCATGCTTACACCATGCGTGACGCGACCGAGGACGGCACGGTGACGCCGCTGCTGTATGAAGAGCGCAAGCCCGTGCTCGATATCAATGAGGCAGCAATTGACAACTGGTTCGAGAAAATCACGGTAGGTCTGTCTGACAGCCAGAAAAGTGACCTGAAGCGGCAATATGGCAAAAAGGGTCCGGTTTATGGCTCGGCCAACCGCATTGACCTCATCGCCTGGGATATCGCCGTTCACTTCCAGGCGCATTTCAAAAACTTCGACTTGGGGTTGAAGGGGCAACTTGCGACCGAGAATAAACGCTCAGCCGTACGGTACAAAAAGGCGCTCGACGCCACCGGGTTGGTAACAAGCGCTGTCATCATTTCCCCCCCGGATACACGCGAGGGCCATTCCGACGTGGACGAGGCGGAATTACCGGAAGTTCAGCAATGGTGGAAGGACAACGTAAAGGGCGATCCGGAAGAATATGAGCGCCAGACGCTTGAAGATTTCGCGACCGAGGGCAAGCCGGATATTTTGATCGTGGTCGATAAATTGCTAACCGGCTTTGATGAGCCGCGGAACGCGGTTTTGTATATCGATAAGAAGCTGGAGCAGCATAATCTCATTCAAGCCATCGCGCGGGTGAACAGGCTACATGAGGAGAAAAAATTCGGCCTGCTCATAGACTACCGGGGGATTTTGCGTGAGCTGGATACCGCGATCTCAGAATATCAGGACCTGGCCCAACGTACCCAGGGCGGCTTTGACGTGGAGGATATCGACGGGCTGTATGCCAATGTCAGCACCGAATATAAACGCCTACCGGCGCTACATGACGCGTTGCTTGCCCAGTTCAAAGCGGTCCGGAATAAGGCTGACATCGAACAATATCGGCAGCTGCTGGTCCCACGCTTGCAGGCAGAACTCGATGCAAACCAGAAAGTGCGGGAGGATTTTTATGAAGCGCTAACCGCTTTCGGGCTGTGCCTGAAAACCGCGCTCTCATCGCGGTCGTTCTACGAGGACACATCGGTGACGGAAGCCCAGATTACGACTTATAAGAAGGATCTTAAATTCTTCAGTGATTTACGAAAAATCTCGAAGCAAGATGCGCAGGAGACGATTGATTTCAGCACGTACGAAGAGCAAATCCGTAAACTGGTCGACCGTTATGTGATCGGCGAAAAGATCATTGAGGCAGATGGTGTTTTTCGGATTGATGCGCTTGGTCGCAAGGCCGAACCTGAAGGCTGGTCCGCGGAGAAAACGCGCAATGAAACCGATATTATTAAGAGCCGGCTGAAGAAAACGATTGAGCAGGAGCTGGCCGATGATCCTTACGCTCAGAAGCACTTCTCCGAACTTTTGCGCCAAGCAATTGCCGAGGCTGATGCTTTTTTTGACCACCCATTCAAACAATACATGTTGTTCAAGGATATGGAGGGGCAAGTGGAATCTCGCACAGTCAAGGGAACGCCGAGCGAGATTGAGGAAAACAAACACGCCAGTGCCTATTTCGGCATTTTGCGTTTGGTGGCGGGCGATGAAATCGTGCTCGGCAAGCAGCGGTTAGACTATATCAAGGCTGCACTTAACGTAGAGAACGCCGTTAAAACGGCTGTTGCCGAGAATTCTCTCAATCCGCAGAATATTGAAGCCGCGATTCGTAAGTCATTGTTGCCAATGCTTTTTACCCTTATCGGGCTGGACTTGGCTAAAGAGGTGATCGACGAGATTGTAAGTGTAACGCGGATCGGCCTTTCTCGACGGAGCATTTAATTGACGGAATTGCTTCGCTACGGTGATCGCGAAACCAAGTATAGCGTTTCGTTCGTAATCCGCCTGTCGTCAAAAATCCTAATCCACGTTCAGCCCAGTGGCGAGGTTGAGGTTGAAGCGCCAGAGGGAAGTGACGAGTCCCGTGTCCGGGGGGCTGTGCAAAAACGTGCACGCTGGATTTTTGACAATCTGGACGCTGCAAAGGAGGCCCGGGCCTATGCCTCACCACGCGAATATGTTGGGGGCGAAACCCATTTTTATCTCGGCCGCCGGTATCGTCTTCATGTGTTTGCGGAGCGCGGTGTCTCATCGTCCGTAAAACTTGTCGGTGGTAGGATTGAGGTGATTGCGCCTGTTGCGGACCCGGCGGCAATAAAGAGGCGATTGAAGGAATGGTATAAGTTTCGGGCTAAAGATTATTTTCAGCGCAGGTTGCATGAAGTTGCTGCGAAATTACCATGGCTAGTGACACCACCGCCGATAAAGATTCTCGCAATGGAACACCAATGGGGTAGCTGCTCCCCCTCAGGGTCCATCAATCTCAATCCCGCCCTTATACGTGCGCCGCGCCATTGCATTGATTATGTTTTGCTACATGAACTGTGCCACCTGAAAGAACATAATCATAGCAAACGTTTTTACGCATTGCTGCAAAAGCACAATTCAAATTGGGTTGCGACTAAGGCGGAGCTTGACCGGCTGGCAGATATTTTGCTCGTTGAATAATGCTTAAATACTAAATTGGCGCTGACAAAGGAGGTTTGGTTTGACCGTCACGCCCGTTAGCCGCAGCCCAGACGGCTGGCATTAAGTGGCGTCAGGGCTGTACGGTGTTATATGACCAGTTATAGGGCAGTTACCCTTTTCTGTGTCTCCCTGACCCAAGGATTATTTGACATATGTTGAACCGGCCGCCGCCTCATACCGAGGAAGAAATTCAGGTTCTCGTGAATGAGTTCGGCACCTCTTACCAGCCGGGCTTGACGATCCTGACGGCGTGGTTTCGGCTCCAGGCGCCGCGGATCAACGGCTTGCTCGACGCGAACTGGAAATGGTCGGAGATCGCCGCGGTCTTGACGCGCGCCGGAGTGATTTACGGTACGGGCAAGCCCTGGACGGTGGAGGTTCTGACTGCAGCGTATCACCGGGCAAAGCGGCCGATCAAAGAGCCGAAACCTCGTTGGCCGGCAGCTGGTGACGTGCGTGCACCCCCGGATGAGCCATCAGAAACTTCTTAGTATCGCGTTGAACCGGCCCAATTTAGTCAAGGTCCAAGACCTATAACAGTGCCTATAACTGGGACGGTAACATCTATCATAACTAGAGCGGTAACTGGAAACGTAACTACGTATATAACTGGGACGGCAACTGGGACGGTAACGGGCTAATTTTGCCCTTTTGGTGTGGTAGTATGTTATGCGGTTACTACAGACCAAGGCATCCTAGAGGATGCAGTAGTTTCGTAACGAATATTTGATGGGAACCCTCGCTTTTTTGCGTAACGCCACTTTGGACTTAATTTTCCCGTTATCTAGGGTCGATATAGTAACGAGTTTACCGTCGGTCCTGTTGCTCGGGACAATGGCGGCCACATCTACGCACTGTAGATTGTCACGCATCGTCGCATTATGGTTGATTAAGCTCCTGTAGCCTTGCTGAGGACGCCGCGGTGCTCATCCGGTGGGATGGCTTCTGATCGGAGGAGAGGTCCACAGGGTGCTTTGGATGCACTTGTAAGGGGAAGTCCTGCATTGCGGGGCAGAGGCTTCTTGATGGATTGCGCGTTGCCTGGGCGTTTAGCGGCTGCTACAAATCCAAACAAACGATCTGAGTTATCAGGCGCTCACCGCGAGAATTGCAGCCATCTGCCCATGACCAATAATGCCCGAAAGCTCAACCGCCGCGAACTCTTCGATATGGTGTGGTCGACACCGATCCAGAAACTCGCCAAGGAACTTGGTTTATCAGATCGTGGATTGGCGAAGATTTGCGTGCGACATCGAATTCCAAATCCACCCCGCGGGTATTGGGCGAGGCTCGCGGCCGGCCAGCAGGTTAAAAGGCCGTCTTTTCCAGCGATGCATGACCCCAGTCGTGATGAAATTCGGATCGTGCCAACCGTAAGCCCTCTGGTAGCGGGAATCATTGAGAAAGCCCGACAGATGAAGGCAGAGCAGAGAAACCGTGACCCAGAGGGTGTTGAAGCCTTGGCAATCAATATTTCGGTTCCGGTTGACAAACCGCATTATGCGATTGCGGCGACGGCCCGAGCTTTGCGTAAGCAAAAACCTGACGAATGGGGGTCAGTAAGCGCTATTGGGGATGGATTATGCGGTGTCGTTATTCAGCCAGATCTTGTGGAACGCGTCATTTCGATTCTCCAAATGCTTGCAACAGAACTCGATAAGGATGGGCTGCACATGCAGCCGGCGGGTCAACGGATGAGAATTGTGGTGGGTTCTGACGATGTGGCCTTCACCATTGTGGAGAAAGCCACGCGTCAAAAACATTCGCCGACTGCGCAAGAGCTTGAGGCCTACGAGCGCCAGGAGGCAAAGCGGGTCCGTGCAGCCGCGCGGAAAGATTGGCAACTATACAGCGCCTTGCCATATCAGAAGCCATGGCCGGAATTCGACCGCGTTCACTCTGGCGAGCTAATTTTTTCCATTGAAAGCTGGGCACCAGGCCTCCGAAAAACGTGGAGTGACGGAAAACGGCAAACTCTTGAAGGGATGCTGGAAAATATTGTTTTGGGTCTCAAAGTTGTTCTTGCACATGAAAAGCAGCGGCGAGAGGAACGTGAAGAGGATGCCCGGCGTAGGGCTGAATATGCACGTCGGCTTAACCTTCTGAACAAACGGCATGAGCGTGAAGACCAGCGCATCAAATATTTCCGTGAGCTTCACAGTCTTCAAGAGGAAATTGCAAGAATTGAAAAATGGCTCGCTTCGCTGCCGTCAGATATCTCTCCTGACCATTCAACGGATATTGGGCGGATGGTGATTTGGGCTCAAGATCGATCTACGAAACTTAAAATGAAAGTGTCCGTTAAATCGGTGGCAGCCGCGTTGACGCGTGAGTCGTTTTTTCCGGAAGCCGACGAATTGCATGACCCACTGGGCGATCCCGAAAAGCCTAGGGGTCATTTTTGGTGAGTATTTCCTTACAATGGACGGTATTCCAAATCGACCCGCAGTCACATTTGAACTTCATGCTGCAGAGCTGTAAAATGTGGGCCGATTCGAATTATCTGTCAGATCGCCAGAACAGTCCCATCGGCGCCAGCAACAATGCCTCGTCTACACGTCTTGTCAGCCCTAAAAATTGCGTTGAACTTTGGGTGTGGGGACATGCTCATGAAACAGTGCCGCCATTTAGGATCGGGAGGACACAGATGGTATCGAATCCGCGGGGATATTTGGGGCAGGGGTGAATCCGAGGTTTCTGCCCGATCTGGTAATTGGAGTGGGATAGCGCTGAAGCTTGTGGACGCGATCTTTGTCCCAGCCAAGTCAGTCGTCTCATAGACATTAATGCGACCAGTGCAGATGGATTACATGTTTACCGCAGCTCAACGTTGTGATAAAACCTATGCTATAAAACTTTTTAGAAGAGGAATTATCACAGCCTATGTCCGCTATCGCGCAACGTGACCGTGCCCTTGATCTGTTGAAATCCCGTGGAATGCTGCGGCTGAAGGACTTCGCCGCGGAGGGGGTTGGGGGTGAGACGCTGGCTCGCCTAGTTCGGGAGGAAGCGGTTACACGGCCTGCTCGTGGTTTGTACCAACTCTCTGATGCCGATGTCGAGGCAACGCATACGCTTGCCGAAGCGGCTGCCCTGGTTCCCAAGGGTATCGTATGTCTCATTTCCGCCCTTCAGTTTCACGAATTGACGTTACAAATGCCGTCGACCGTCTGGATGGCCATTGAGCGTACGGCCTGGCGGCCGAGAATCGACTATCCACGCATTCGATTTGTGCGGTTTTCGGGCCGTGGGCTCACGGCGGGAGTCGCGCGGCATCGGATCGAGGGTGTCGAAGTGTCGATCACGGACCCGGCGAGGACGATCGTCGATTGTTTTCGATATCGCAGTAAGGTTGGTATCAACGTTGCCATAGAAGGACTACGTGAGGGTCTTCGCCGGCATTGCTGCACCTCGGATGATCTCTGGCGCTATGCGCGTGAAGCGCGAATCTGGTCCGTCATGCGTCCCTATGTTGAGATGGCTGTTTCCGATGGCGCGTGAACTGCAGAATCCTGGCGCGTCCGTTCGGGCACGGCTTCTCAACAAAGCCCGTGCCGAGCGAACCGATTTTCAGATACTCCTCACGCGCTATGCCCTTGAGCGCCTGCTTTATCGTCTGAGTGTATCAGATCATCGCGAGGAGTTTATTCTGAAGGGCGCGATGTTGTTTACCGTATGGGTCGCTGATCCATTTAGGCCGACCCGCGATCTCGATCTGCTGGGTCGTGGCGATAATAGCGTTGATGCCATTGCCGAGGCGTTTCGTGCGATCTGTGCCCAGCCGGTTGCAGACGATGGTGTGACATTCGACGTTGCGGGATTGCAAACGGTGCCAATCAGGGATGACGGAGACTATGCCGGTGTCCGCGTACGAACTGCAGCCGTAATCTCCGGCGCACGAGTACCAATCCAGGTTGATATTGGGTTCGGGGATGCGGTTACGCCAAATCCGATCGAGATTGACTACCCAACTTTGCTCGATAGTCCGGCTCCTCATTTAAGGGTGTACCCGGTGGAGACGGTTGTGGCAGAAAAGTTTGAAGCGTTGGTCTCATTAGGCATCGCCAATAGCCGCATGAAAGATTTCTATGATCTTTGGTTGATCTCGCAGACATTTGAGCTTCGCCATAGCGTCTTGAGTGAGGCTGTTAGGCGCACGTTCGCGCGGCGCGGTACAGAATTGCCGATGATGGCGCCAGTCGGATTGACTAAGGAATTTGCGGAAACGTGGTCTGTACAATGGCGCGCCTTCCTCGGCCGTGATCGCATGGCTGCGGCGCCCATCGCATTGGAGGTGACGGTTAGCGATCTGCGTGCCTTTCTGATGCCTTTGGTCATGGCCAGCGATTTAGATGACGTTTGGCCATCCGGCGGACCCTGGTCGTCCGTGAAAGGTTCGGCTGTCTGAGGGTTCTTGCCGAGAAAAGTAGAATATTTAAGACGCGACCGGAGCAAAATCCATTGGCAAAAGATGCATTTCTCTTGGAAATGGCGATGTAACCTTGCAAACCGATACTAACAGATACGTTATCGCAAGAATTACACGTATTTTTACACGTTAATATTTGTGATGCCGAATAAAGCTTTATTTTCAACGCTTACCGTCTTTTGCAGTCAGGCTCATAACCTGAAGGCCGCACGTTCAAATCGTGCCCCCGCAACCACCTTTACCGAACTCAAGAACAAATCATGACCAGCGGCGGCAATCGCCGCAGTCTCCGGCATCGTCAGCTTCAGCATCGCCGCCAAAGCGCCGGTCAAAATGATTTCTGGCTGATCTTTATCCGCACCCGGACCGACATCGACACGCTCGATGAGATCGCGCAGGCGTTCCAATACGCCGGCATGGTCGTGGCTTGAGGTGATGGCAGTCTGCAGGCTAGCGACCTTGTTGCGGTAAACCTCCGCCAGGTTCGGATGCATGGCCGGCAAGGGGGCGCGGCGGTTTACTGCTCGGGATTCCAGCGCCGCCTTTTGCGCGCTGAGCGCTTCCAGCTTCTCCTTCATATCCGGTGTCCGCAACCCCTCGGCGATGGCATCGATGATGCGATCGATCTTGCGCTGGACGTTGCTCAGCGTCGCATCGTCATGGGCCTGCTGGGCCCCTGCCTCGGCGGCGATCCGGTTCCACTCCACCGTGAAGGCAACGATGAATTCCTTCACGTCGTCTGGCTGCATCAGATTGGCGCGCAAAGCATCGATGACCAGGGTCTCCAGGGTGCTGCGCTTGATGCCGGCTAAGTTGCCGCAGATGCCCTGCTTACGTGCTGCGGAGCAGGCAAGATAATGCTTGCCGACCGAGGTCATGGCGCCCCCGCAAGCGGCGCAGAATACCTTCCCGGAGAGAATGTGCTGCGCTCGCCGATTCTCCCAGAACTTGGGCCGGTCTGGATTATTAGCCCCGGCCGCCTCGCGCATGGTGGCAAGGCGCGTTTGCACGCGGGTCCATAGCTCCTGATCGACGATCCGTAGGTGCGGCACGTCCTCTGTCACCCATTGCTCGGGCGGGTTCATACGAGAGATGCGCTTGCCCGTGGCCGGGTCCTTGATGAAGTGCATCCGGTTCCAGATCAGCCGGCCGATATAAAGCTCGTTGCGCAAGATGCCGGTGCCGCGCGCCGCATGACCGCGGATCGTAGTATCGCGCCAGGCGCGGCCTTCCGGACCCGGGACAGAATCGGCGTTCAGCGTCTTGGCGATGGCGACGGGGGAATGACCCTCGGCGAACATCCGGAATATGCGGTTAACGATCCGAGCCTCGCCGTCTTCGATGGTCCGGTCGCCACGCAGGGGTTCGCCATGTGTATTGGTCTGACGAATAGGCTTGTAGCCGTAGCATGCCCCGCCGGCTGACTTACCGGCGGTGACCCGGCCTCGCAGGCCGCGATGTGTCTTGGCGGCCAAGTCCTTCAGGAAGAGGGCGTTCATTGTGCCCTTCAAGCCAATATGCAGTTCCGAAATCTCGCCTTCGCTTAGCGTGATGATTTTTATCCCGGCGAAGGGAGTCTCTTATATAGAGCGGCGATATCTTCCTGATCGCGCGAAAGCCGGTCCAGGGCTTCTGCCAGGACGACGTCGAAACCGCCTTCCTTGGCCGCCACCAGCATGGCCTGGTAGCCGGGCCGGAAGCTGGAGGCGCCGGAAATGGCCGCATCCCGGTAAACCTGGTCAAGCTGCCAGCCTTCTGCCGCGATGCGCTGGCGGCAAAGGCGAAGCTGGTCTTCGATGGACGCTTCGTTCTGACTGTCGCTACTGTAGCGGGCATAAAGGGCAACGCGGAGGGTCATCTTGGCACCGAGGAATAGGGGAGGTCCGGATGATAGTCGTGTGGCCGATGGAGGCAAGGCAATTTATTCATCGCCTGCCGCCAAAGCCTGGGCGGCTAGTTCCCGGGCAGTTTGGCGGGCCAAGGCGCGAATGAAGGCCAGGCGCTTGGCATGGGCCGTCGCTGCGACTTCGACGGCCGCGCCACTGGGGTAAAAGTCGGTGCTTGGTTCATAGCGTGGCGTAGAAGTAGCGGCTGGATTATCGCTTGGGCCGTCAGAAATAGGCAGGCGCACAGCCGCCCGGGCCATCGACTGGCCCGGCATGGGACCTGTCGATGGTTCGGTGGATATATGCTGCCGCCTGCGGATCATCTAATCGGGATTTGATAAGCTTTTACCGGGCGCCTGTGGCTATTCTGGTCCGGCGTCATTTGTAGGGTGACCGGTATCAATCGGCGCCACAACCGCACGCTGTTGGCCAAACCTATAAGGCATTACCCTAGAAGATGGCGGTATAATCGGAATTTGTTCCCGAATGTGCGGCATTGCCGCAATAGCTGGAGCAGAAGCCGTCGATGGCGAGGCTGAAGCGCGCCGTCTGGCCTTCCTAAGCGGATTGACCTTCTTCGGTTTGGCTAAATCGATCTGTAGCACGTCGCGCAGTAGCGCGGGCGACATCTGTACGCCGGCGGCTTTCATGTCAGCGATGATCTCAGTTTGGCTCCAACCATCCGCCCGCAATTTGCGCAGTCGCGGTACGAATAAAGTCAGCACTTCGCGGCGGCCCTTTGGCTTGGGACTGCGTGACTCCATGTTTCGTATAGCTGCTTCAATGGCATTCAATAATTGGTCTGACATATCGAAAACTCCTTTTTGGGGACTCATCTTCGTCTGAACCAAGGTATCAAAGTCAATTTTTTTCGACTTTTTTTATTATAGTTTTTCTAAGATGCAGAATAACTTACTAAGTCAAAACTTATCACCCCGAGAAAATTGTCAACAAAAATATTGAGATTTGCCAAGCATTCCGCGGTGCTTAACCGTTCGATCATCGTTTACCGAAGCTATCCGTAACCCTCGAAATCGTTTTCCACACCGAACGCACCCCCGGTGATGAACGAATCAGAAAAACGTTCGTTTCTGGTATGCGAGCTTTTTACATACACTCCCGCTATGTTAAAAGTGACGCCAATTTCTGACATCGCCTATTTGACCGAGAGCGCTGCGGATGCGCCGACAGGGGTGGCTTATTATACCGATGCCAAATCGGAAGCGCCGGGGCGGTGGTGGTGTCCGGGAAACTGGATTGCCAAGGACGGCGCCCCTGCCAAGGCACTTTCGGTTACGCGTTTGGCTCAGGGCCGCCATCCGGCGACGGGCCGGCAAATCGTAACCGGGCAAGGCGATAAAAAACGCGCCGCCACCGATTTGACTTTCAGCGCGCCGAAAGCCTGGACGGCACTCTGGGTGGTCAGCGATCTGCAGGGGCGCAGCACCCGACGTCGACATGCCGCTTGGTCGCAAGATGCCGGGCCGTAAATAAGCAAAAATTCCCTTGACGAGTTAAACTATAGTCCATACGGAAATTAACTATACGTAAATCAACCTTTAGTTGGACTGATTTGTGCCTTGGACTGTATTGATATGCTAAATGAACCAGCCCAAGTGGCTAAATTTTCGAATTAAACGAAATGGATATTGGATTAAATAATATTCATCTGGATGTAACTAAATCGCTAGACGATATATCTAAGGTTGTGCCGGTGGCGATATCCGCCGACACGGCTCCCAAGCCGCCATATCCTCCCGCCGCAGCTACGCCAACCCAGGCCGGGCCTGACCATATCCACTTCGATTTCAATCAAGGCTGCCGCGTATTGCTGCCAAACCGCGAGGAGGGGGAGTGGCGCGTTCGGCTGCGCGACCTTGATACCGGCAATGTCCTGTTCGAGAGTAAGAACAAAGGTGCCCTGGTCAATTCGGCCAAGCGCTGGTTCGTGCGTTTCGGGGTCGAGGTCTGGTCGATCGACGGCGATGCCGCCGAGCCTCGCCTGGTGTTCAATCATGAGTACGAAGCGCGGGGTCGCGACGTCATCATCCAATTCCCGATAGGAACCCTCGGCGACACGCTGGCATGGTTTCCCTACGCGGCGCGCTTCGCGGAGCGCCATCCCGGCTGCCGCGTCATCTGCGCGATGTCCAGCCTGATCATTCCCCTGCTGCGGGACGCCTATACCGAGCTGCATCTCGTCACGCATGAGGAGCTGGTCGAGCATCGCCTGGCAGAAACGGCTTATGCCACCTATTCGCTCGGCCTGTTCTTCACTGACACGGCCTGCGACTGGCAGCCGACCGATTTCCGCCATGTTGGCCTGCATCGTACCGCCGGATATATTTTGGGCGTCGGTCCCGAAGAAGAGGCGCCGCGCCTCTCCTTGCCGGACGATAGCAGGCCGATCGCCGAGCTTTACGTTTGCATCGCGGTGCAGAGCAGCAGCGGTTGCAAATACTGGAACAATCCGTCCGGCTGGCGCGACGTGGTGGCGTTCCTCAAAGAGCACGGCTACCGCGTGGTATGCATCGACCAGAAACCGGTGCATGGCTCCGGGCTTATGTGGACCCATATTCCGCATGGCGCTGAGGATGAAACGGGAGACCGCCCCTTGGCGGAGCGGGCTCGCTGGCTGCGCCATGCGGCGTTTTTTGTAGGCTTAAGCAGTGGCCTTTCCTGGTTAGCCTGGGCGACGAACTGCCCGACGGTGCTGATCAGCGGATTTACCCATCCGACCAACGAATTCGAAACGCCCTACCGCGTGATCAACTGGCACGCTTGCAATTCGTGCTGGAATGACCCGGCGGTGCGTTTCGATCATAAGGATTTTTTGTGGTGTCCACGCCATGCCGGCACGCCCCGGCAGTTTGAATGCACCCGGCTTATCCCCGCTGCTCAGGTAACTCAGATAATTCAGACCATTCCAGGGTTCGGCGCCCATCAACCGCCGACCATCACGAATTCCCCCAATCCGACCAGCCCCTAAAGGACACAGCCTACCATGTCAGAATCCATCACATCAGGCGTTACCAGCAGCGGAATCACGGTCACGTCCGGGAATACATTGGACGTTGACTCGGGCGGCACGGTCAACAGCACCACGGTGGTTGGTGGCGGTTATGATTATATTTATGCGGGCGGCAATGCCTACAGCACCACGGTGAGCAGCGGTGGATATGAATCCGTCTATGGCACGGCCAGCGGCACGACAGTTAAAGGCGCTGGCCAAGAGACCGTTTATTCCGGTGGCATCGCCAGCGGCACGACGGTGAACAGCGGCGGCATTGATCTAGTGCAGGCTGGGGGCACCCTCAACGGTTTGGATTTGCTCGCGGGAGGTGAAGTTGAGCTTGAGGGAGACGTCTATGCCGCCGGCGCCACCGCGAGCCTGAATTCAAGCACGGATGTTCTGACGATCACCGAAGGTAGCAACATTTACACGCAGTCGCTTGCAGGCAGTTACACTGGCGAAGTTTTCAATGTCACCAGCGCGGGCGCCGGCGGCACGGCGATCACGGTATCGTCAACCACCCTTTATGTCTCGTCCGGCGTTACCAGCACCGGAATCACGGTGTCCTCCGGATACACTTTGGTTGTCGAATCCGGGGGCACCGCGGATAACGTGACGGTGGCATCAGGCGGCGCTGAAACGCTTGTGTTGGGCGCGGTGGCGTCTGGCGCCACCGTGCAAGCGGGCGGTACGCTGTCTGCCACCGGAGGTACGCTCTCTGGTAATATCTATGATAGTGGTGTGATCAACGGCGGGACGGGTTCTGGAGGACATATCTACGTTTCCTCCGGCGGGATCGCGGTATCAACAACGATCGATTACAATACGACCGAGTACGTGTTGTCCGGGGGCGTGACAACCGGCACCGTCGTTTTCCAGGGTACCGAGATCGTGTCTTCCGGCGGTGTTGCGTCTGGAACGATCGTCTCCAGCGGCAGCTCAGGGAGCGAGACCGTGCTGGCGGGCGGCACGGTAGTAGGCGCGACGGTTCTGTCCGGCGGTTATCTATTCGGCACCACAGGCAGCTTGACTGGCGCGATCAGCGATGGCGGCACGGTCAGCAGCGGCAGCGTGGCTTCAGGCGGGGTGCTTAGCGTAATCTCGAACGGGAATACCTCCAATACGACGGTCGGCTCCGGAGGTACCGAGACGCTGGCGGCGGGCGTGGAGGTTTATAACGGCACGGTTCAGGCGGGCGGGGTGCTATCTGCAGGATCAGCAGTTTTGAGCGGCGTCTTTTCTGACACCGGCACGATCCTGGGCGGTAAAGCCGTGACCTCCGGCACAATGGAGTTCGTGGTTACTTCCGGCGGCGTAATTTCCGGCACATCGCTGGACGCTGCCGGTGAGTTGGTCGTGGGTGCGGGCGGCACGGCATCGGGCATCACGGCATACGGTTACACCTATTCGGGGATACAGGTCAGCTCGGGCGGCACGACCGTGAACGATGTCATTTCCGGCGGTACGACCGAGGTAGTATATTCCGGCGGCGTGGCCAGCGGCACGGTGATTGGTTCCGGTGGCACGGAGATTGTGTCGGCGGGCGGCACGGCGGTGGGCGGCACGGTTCTGGCCGCTGGTGTTTTGTCGGCGACCACGGGCGCGCTAGCGGGCGCAATCACTGACGATGGCACAGTGCTCGGTGGCACGGTTGGGTCCGGCGGCGTGTTAACGGTAGCCTCGGGTGGCAGCACCTCCAACACGACGGTATCCTCCGGCGGTACCGAGACGCTTGCGCTGGGCGCGGTTGTGTCTGGCGGTACCGTGTTGTCGGGCGGCGTACTGTCCGGCGGCTCCGCCGTTACGACCGGCACTTTCAATGACACCGGCACCATCGATGGCGGTTCGGTCGCTAGCGGCGCTTACGTCGTATTCAATGTCAGTTCGGGCGGGGTGCTTTCTGGCACGAAGATGGCCGGCGCGGGTACGGTAAATGTGCTGTCGGGCGGTGTGGCGTCGGGCGTCGTTGCGTATGGCAACACGTATTCGGCGATCCAGGTCAGTTCCGGCGGCACGACGGTAAACGATATCGTCTCCGGCGGTGTAGTGGAGTTCGTATCTGCGGGCGGTGTGGCCAGCGGCACCGTGATAAGTTCCGGCAGCACACAGACGGTCGCGTCGGGTGCCACGGCATATGGCACTGTGCTCAATTCCGGAGGCACGGAGACAATTTCCTCGGGCGGCACGGCGAGCGGCACCGTGGTGATGAGCGGTGCTGTGGAGACGGTGTCGGCGGGTGGGAAATTCGTCGGCGGTATCGTGCGGACAGGGGGCGAACAGCTTGTTGTTTCGGGCGGCGTTGCTAGCGGCACGGTCATCAGCGATGGTGAACAGCTTGTGTCGTCCGGGGGCACCGCCAGCGGCACGGTGATCAGTGGGGGCACCGAAATTGTGAAATCGGGCGGCATGGCCAGCTTGGTGCAACTATTATCCGGTGGAACGCTTGATCTTCAGGCAGATGCTTACGCAGGGGGGGCCACGGCGAGCCTGAATTCGAGCACGGATGTTCTGACAATCAGCGAAGGCGGCCACAGCTACACGCAGTCGCTGACGGGTGACTACACCTACCAGGCTTTCATCCTTGCCAATGACGGTAGTGGTGGCACCTCAATTACCACGTCCTCGACGGCCATTGTCGTCTCGTCGGGCGTTACCAGCAGCGGTGTTTCCGTTACCTCTGCCAACACGATCGTCGTATTGTCCGGCGGTATCGCGATCGATACCAGTTTGACTGGCGACAGCTACGCGAGCAACGAATTTGTAAAAAGTGGCGGTGTCGTCAGTGGCACGATCCTGAACGAGAATGCTGATGAAACCGTAAGTTCGGGCGGTACCGCCAGTGGTACGACGGTGAACCAGGGCGGCCTCCAATACGTTTCGGGCGGCACGGTGGTCGATACCACAGTGAATGCCGGCGGGGAGGAGGTGTCGGCGGGCGGCATCGCGATCAGCACGACACTGAATAGCGGCGGCGATATTGGCGTTACTTCGGGCGGCGCTACGTCTGGCACTCGGGTGGTTAGCGGTACTGAGTACGTGTATTCTGGTGGCACGGTGACCGATTCCACGCTGAACTATGGCAGCGTCGAATATATTTCCTCCGGTGGCACGGCCATCGGCACCACGGTGAGCGGCGGTGGTACCGAAGTTGTGAGGTCAGGCGGCACCGCTAACGGGGTGCAATTGCTACCCGGCGGAGAGCTCGATCTTCAGGGAGACGCTTATGCAAGCGGCGGCACGGCGAGCCTGAATTCGAGCACGGATGTTCTGACGATTACCGAAGGCGGAAATACCTACACGCAAACCTTGTCAGGTAATTATACCAACGAGGCTTTTGTCCTCGTCAACGACGACAATGGCGGCACGTTGATTACCACATCTTCGACCGAGGTGATTGTCTCGTCCGGCGTTACCAGCAGCGGAAACATGGTAGTGTCCGGGCACACATTGCTCGTTTCCTCGGGCGGTACGATTAGCGGGACCGTCATCAGCAGCGGCGGTACGGAAATCGTGTCGTCTGGCGGTACGGCCACCGGGACGCAGTTATTGTCGGGCGGGACGCTCGATCTCGCGGGAGACATCTACGCCACCGGCGGTATGGCGAATCTGAACGGGAATGTTCTGACGATTACCGAAGGGGGCAACACTTATGCCCAGACGCTGTCGGGCAGTTACACGGGAGAATATTTCCACATCGTCAATGACGGTAACGGCGGCACGTCGATTATGGTTGACGGTACGCCTTGCTACTGCCGCGGTACGCTGGTTCTGACGAATCGTGGCGAAGTTGCAGTGGAAGCCTTGCGGATCGGCGATTTGCTGATTACCCGTTCGGGTGCGGCGAGGCCGTTGAAGTGGATTGGCCAGCGGAGCTATGCTGGCCGGTTCGCGGCGAACAACCGTGATGTGCTTCCGGTGTTGATCCGTGTCGGTGCGTTGGGTGAAGGGATGCCGCGCCGCGACCTATCAGTCTCGCCGCTTCACGCAATGTATCTTGATGGGGTGCTGATCCCGGCATCCGCGCTGGTGAATGGAATCTCCATCGTACAGGTTGGGAAGGTTGAGAAGGTTGAGTATTTCCACCTCGAACTTGAAACGCATGATATCATCATAGCCGAAGGTGCATTCTCGGAAAGTTTCGTGGACGAAAATAGCCGGGGCATGTTCCATAACGCTGTCGAGTACGACAATCTTTATCCGGATGCTCCGATCCTGCCGGCGCGCTACTGCGCGCCGCGCGTGGAAGATGGCGAAGCGCTGGAGAAAGTGCGGAAGCGTCTCGCGGCTTTGGCTAAGGCGTATGTGAAGAGCGCCGCATAGCCGCTTACCTTCGATGGAACTGCGTGGCTATCTTGAGCATGTCGATCGGGGCCTGATACGGGGCTGGGCATGGGACGCTGACGATCCGCAGACGCCGGTTGCGCTGCTGATTTCGGATAATGGCGTCCCGGTCGGCCGCGTCGTCGCCGATGCCTACCGGGCCGATCTGGAATGCGCCAGCATCGGCCAAGGTCTGCATGGTTTCGAATTTGTCGTTCCGGATCGCTTGTCGCCGTTCAGGCATCACATGATCGAAGTCCGTTGCGAGACGAAGGGGCAGGAGATAACTCACTCCCCTTGGATTGGGGAGTTTACGCCGGACCCTGGCGAAATGCCACCGCCGCGGCGGTGGTGCGGCCAGATCGACGCCGCCACGCGGATGCGTGTAGTGGGTTGGGTGCAAGACGCTGACGATCCGGAGACCCCGGTTGCGCTACAGATATTCGACAATGGGGCTCTGGTCGCGCGCGTGCTGGCGAACGCCCCACGGGTCGATTTGCAACAAGCCGGGGTGGGCAGCGGACGGCATAGTTTCGACGTCTTGATTCCGGGTGGATTGTCTCCCTTCACGCGCCACGTGATCGAGGTTAGGCGCGAGGTGGATGGCGCCGAAATCGAAAATTCGCCGGCAATAATCGAAATAGCGGACTGTTTTGACGAGGCGCTGGAGCAAGTCGTCGGCAAGGCGGTCGAGGCGCTGCATACCGGCGACCAACGGCAACACGCGCTGGCGTTCATGCTGACACAAGCTGACCGTCTCCTGAATCAGCAAGCCCAAGCCGAAGGACAACACGCCGAACGGCTCGCCTACCGTCAGTTCCGCCGGCGCTGGGGGCCTCCGGCGGAACAGATGGAAGGGGTTGTGGATCCTGGTCTGCGGGCACTGGTAATCGACACCTATTTGCCTATTACCAGCCGGGACGCAGGATCGCAGGCGATCCTGTCGCATATGCGCGCGATGCGCGACATCGGTTACAGCGTAAGTTTCGTGGCGGCGGACGAATGGCAACGGACGGATGCTGCCGCAGTCCTGGAAGCGGCAGGGGTAACTTGTTATGGCGCGCCATTTTACGCCTCGGTGGAGGATCTGCTGCGCCGGCAGGCTGGGTGCTTCGATGTTGTGTATTTGCATCGGGCTTCGATCGCCACACGCTACCTTGCCCTGGCCCGGCACTATATGCCGCAATCGCGGATAGTATATGCCGTCGCCGATCTGCATCACGTCCGGATGGAGCGGCAGGCGGCGGTCGAGGAGCGTCCGGAACTGCTGATGGCGAGCCGGCGCATGCGTCTGGCCGAGTTCACTGCGGCCTGGGCTGCCGATGCGGTTATTGCCCATTCATCAGTGGAAGCCGGAATACTGCGCCGGTCGGTTCCGGAAGCAAAGGTTTATCAAGTTGGCTGGGAGGTGCCCGACCGGCCCGCAATGGTTCCATTCGAGCACCGGTACGGCCTAGCGTTCATCGGCCATTATGGCCACGCACCAAATATGGATGCGGCGCTGTGGCTTACGGAAGAGATCATGCCGTTGGTCTGGCGAACCGATCCAGCAATCACCTGTATGTTGGCCGGAAGCGCAATGTCGGAATCAATCCGGCGCCTGGCTGGGCCGAATATCGAGATACTTGGACAGGTCGGAGACCTTGGTGCGACGGTATTTGACCGAGTGCGGCTGACGGTGGCGCCATTGCGCTACGGCGCCGGCGTTAAAGGTAAGGTTCTCGAAAGTTTTGCCGCTGGTATACCTTGTGTGATGAGCGAGATCGCCGCGGAAGGTATCGCGCTTTCGCCTGCCCTTTGCAGCGCGGTAGGGCAGGACGCGGCAGCCATGGCGGCATTAGTCTGCCGTCTCCATTCGGATGAGGTTGCCAATGTTGCAGTGGCACATGCTGGACGATCGCTAATCGAGCAAAATTTTACGGCGGGTGCTACTGCGGCAGCTTTACGGGTAGTGCTAAAGGCGCCGGTTTTGGTGTCCCAAAAACCGGTTTCCTTTTAGGCCCGTCTTACCGCCGCAAGGGCGCGTAGAGCCGGGTTCGGTATAAGTGGTTGCGTGCCCCCGCAACCACTTATACCGAACTCAAGAACAAATCATGACCGGAGGTGGCAATCGCCGCAGTCTCCGGCATCGTCAGCTTCAGCATCGCCGCCAAAGCGCCGGTCAAAATGATTTCAGGCTGATCTTTGTCCGTACCGGGGCCATAGGCGCGGATGACGCCAGCGATAGAATTGCGATCGGTAATCGCCAACGCCTCGATGCCCAGATCCGCCGCCTGGGCGAACAGCTCCTCGCAGGAACTTGCCCCGCGCAGGAAAGAAAAATGCGAGGTTACCTGCAATTCGGCATAGCGCGGCCGAGCAGTATCGCCGCCGCTCATCCGAAAATTCCATGCAAGTCACAGCTATTCATCCGAATATCCCATGCAGGTACCAGGACTGCGCACCGGTCTCCGGATGCTCGCCATCACCGGCGCGAAAAATCCAGAAGCGTTCGCCCTGTTCATCCTCGACCTGAAAATAATCGCGCACGGCATCGACCTCGGCATCGCGTTTCCACCATTCGCCGAAAATCCGCTCCGGCCCATCGGCCCGGCGTACCCGGCGCCGCACACCTCGCCACGAAAAGCTGACCGGGGGATGATCCGGCAGCAGCGCCATCGTCTCGATCAGCTCCAGTTTTTTCAGGAGCCGTACCGGCCTGGGCTGAAGCAGCGGCCAGGATTTGCCCATAGGCGCTGCCGCAGGCGCGATCCGGGTGGGCAATGCGGGACGCCGCGAATTTATCCAGGTGCTGCGGTTGATGGAAGGTTTTCAGCAGTACCAGGTGGAACAGGCGGTGACGCAGGCGCTCAGCCTCGGCGCCATCAGCTTCGATGCAGTAAAAATGCTGTTGCTGGCGCGCCTCGAGAACCGTCCCGCCCGGCTGGACCTGACCTTCTACCCGTATTTGCCGGCAGCCAGCGTGGGTGCCACCATGCGGAAAACCAAGCTGCGCGGCACGGCGCGGGTAGATGAAGTAGCCCTTTGTTTTAATGGCGTCGTCTTTGATTTCCGGCGTAATGACGTCGTCGGGCAGCTGAGCGTACTGGATGCTGTCATCGCCGGCCTCGATGTAGCTGGCAAAGTTCTCACTGATGAAGCGATAGAATAGAGTGCCGAGGACGTATTGCTTGAAATCCCAACCATCGACCGCGCCGCGAACGTCGTTGGCGATTTGCCAGATATGGCGTTGCAGGGCGGCACGTTGCTGGGCGCTAGTCATAGACTTGTTCCTGTTTCAATGGGTTTGGATTTTTGCTGGCTTGAACATTTCGAACCCGGAGGCTTTGTTGTTGGACACGAATTTTCGATCACCGCAACAGCCGCCCCTCATCGTCAATTAAAGAGAGACGGGCAGGTGGTGCTTTGCCCCACTGCCAGAGCACAAGATTAATGTCGTTTTCGGACGCGCCGTTTGCAAAGCTACGTACCAGTAGGCCCTGATAACCTTTGCCGATTAACCCACGAGCGAAGGCCTGCGTCTGCGCTTCCCCATGTGTTTTCATCTCGTTACGCCAAGCACTGGTTGAGAGCTGGGTCGCGTCATAGCCATGAGTCTGCAATGCCTTTGCGTCCGTGCCGTCAAAAACCGCCTCTATTTCGGCGTCATATGAGACTAAGGTCGTCGGCTGAAGCGAGCCAACCTGGTTCGCCTCTCGGATCGCCGTCATGATTGATAGGGAGCAGTACAGCGCGGGCACGCCGCACGGATTGAACCGACCTCCATACCGCTTCGCGCCCTCACCAGACAGCGGCGCTCTAGCGTAAACGGGGTTCAGCGCGCGGTAGAGCTTGCCGCTATACCCGCCCTTCATCTTCAGGCGTGGATGCCGGCATCGACCGCATCGATATACTCGAGGACTTCGTCTGATCGACCGTTGAGGACCAACTGCATCGCCGTTTGACCGGAAAAGCCTGGTAATGGTTCTGAGCGGTACCAGGCGTAGGCGATCAGCGCCGAGCCAAACCGTGGCTCGACCTTGTTCAGAATTTCGACGATCTCACGGAGACGGCGTTGGGTTTTGTCGGACCGCACTCGCTCCTTGCGCTGTACGGCATCGCGCCGAAGGCCAACTGAAAGCGCAACTTCCTCGCTAGTCGTTCTCAGCTCCCTGGCGATCTTTTGAGGTGCGAAAAAACCCTCTTCGGAGAAGTGCCGGATGTCCATCTATATAAATCCAACCACACAGTAACTGACGCTAATTAGCGTCATTTTTAGTGGTAGTCAAGATTTGAAAAACTGGTGCCGAGCAGGCAATGCCGTCCGGGCGCCTACCGGGTGCCCAGTTCCGCCAGCGAAAAATTTTAACAGTCAAATGCGATTCGCAGACCCCGGCATCCCAGAGACGCCAAAAGCCCAAAATCATTCTACCCGCCATTCTTCCCACTTTATTATAAAGCCGTGGATAACTCTCGCAACCCATTGAAAAATTTGGCATCCCGTAAGGATTCGAACCCCTGTTACCGCCGTGAGAGGGCGTTAGACTAAGCGAGTTCGGTATAAGTGGTTGCGTGCCCCCGCAACCAACGATGACCTAACAGAAGAACAAATCAAGCCCGCACCAGAAATGGCGCGGGCTTTTGTTGTTGGATCCTCTGTCAGGTAGAGAAACGCCGCCAGCTTGCCTTCCAGCGAATGCAGGTCAGCAACTAGGCTCCGGCTGCCGCCCGTGTCCCGTATGATGGTCAGGATGGATTTAATTTGCCGCTCAATACGCGCTTGTTCGGAAACCAGCTTGGCCCGGCGCCCATTGCGTTCCTGATTGGCCACGGTGACATCCGCGATATGGACTTTGACGAAATGTTCGACCAGCTCTGGGGCGAGCAGGCTTTGTTTGAGGCCGTCGAGCACCTGCTCCAGCAGAACGTTCCGCAGCATGGTGCGATTGTTGTCGCAGCGGTGGCGGGCGTGGTGGTTGGCGCAGCCCAGGCGCTCCTTGCCCATGACGGTCATCGGCCCGTCGCAGATTCCGCATTTAACAAGACCTGAAAGCAGCCAAGCTGGGCGATGCGCCCGGTTCAAACGTGCGTCTGCGGATGCCGAATTGGATGGTAGGGAGTGGGCGCCACCTGCGGTCAAGGTATCGCGCCGGTCCAGAACCGATTGTCGGCTAGCCTGTAGGCGATCTTGAGCCGCCTGCCATAAATCCTCGTCGATAATGCGCAGCGCAGGGACGGCCTTGATGATCCATTGATCGCGAGGGTTTGGCTCGGCGATCCGCTTGCCAGTCGCCGGATGCTTGCGAAAATGCTGCCGGTTCCAAACCATCTCACCTTTATAAAGGTGGTTGCGTAGCACGCCGGTCTCGCGCTCGGCATTACCGAGAATTAGGGAGGCGGTCCAATGCCCGTCTCTTGGCCCGCGGATTCCCTCAGTTTGAAACGTCCTGGCGATTGCGCGCGGAGACATGCCGCCGACATAGAGGGTGAAGACGCGGCGAAGAATTGCAGCTTGTGTCTCGTCGATCGACCGATCCCCGGTGCGGACGGTGCCGTCGGCGTTTATCTCCCGGACGGTGCGATAGCCAAAACTCAAACCGCCGGGGCTTTTGCCTGACCTAACGCGCCCTTCAAGGCCGCGGTGGGTTTATCGGCCAGATCCGTCAGGAAGATGGCGTTCATTATTCCCTTCAAGCCGATATGGAGTTCCGAGATCTTACCTTCCGAATGGGTAACTATCTGCACCCGGACGAACTTCAGCTCTTTGTAGAAGCCCGCGACGTGCTCCTGATCGCGGCTGATCCGGTCCAACGCCTCGGCTACAACCACATCAATGCGCCTAGCCTTGGCCGCTTCGATGACCGCCTGGAGCCAGGCCGATGGGATTTGGCGCCGCTAATGGCCGCATCGTAATAGACATCAACTTCAGTCCAGCCTTCCCGTTCAATTAACGCCCGGCAGCGGTGGATCTGATCGTCAATTGACGCCTCACGTTGGCTGTCCGAGGAGTAACGGGCGTAAATCACGGCACGCATGCTAAGCTATCTCCGATTCTGAGGTCGCTTGAGGTTCAGGAAGCTAGCCTTGTGACCCTCTAAAAGGGAAGAGCATAGAACGTAGGAATTCAGTTGTTCTTGGCGAAATTTGACTTTCTCCTGTCGCTGCGAGACCAGCGTCTCAAATCCAGCTCCGAGCTTTGTCGCGGACCATAAGGCTCCAGCAACATGATAGGCTAGATATTTCGGCTCCGGCTCGGGTGCCAGGCGAACCTCATACTAGAAGCCTTCTACGCACATGCTTCCGCACAGCGTTATCCACCCTGGGGTGCTCGGCGATCTCTGCATAAACCTTGTTCCAGGGAGGGCTAACCTGGCGCCGTCCTGATTTGATGGCCGGCTAAATGAGAGGCACGCGTTCAAGCTATCTCTTCGAGGCAAGTGAGCTCGTTTCGAGATTCTTTAAAAATGCAGCTATATTGTTCTGTGCCGCGACGTTGATTGACTTTCGCCTGCGCACATCTCCTGAAAACGCATAACCGAATGGCACCGTTCCCGGTGTATTGATCGTTTGGTCGTAAATGATATCTCCGGTCGAACGATCGATGAATTGATATTGGGCTGCGATATCAGTAGTCATAACGATACCTAGATATGGTTGATCAATTTTTAGTATCTTGCACTCGAGTAAAACGGACCGTCGAGAGGGATATTTGAAGACCGCCGACTGGTCCATCTCATCTTGAAGTGATTGTTGCCATGTTGGAGCTATTGTTGTCGCTTCTTCAGGTAAAAAATCAGTTTGTTGGTCTGGAGTAAAGATAACGACAGTCGATTTTAAATCGGCGTCGATCACGGTTGGGCTTTGTGAAATGTTTGCAGGTGTAAAATTAAAGGGTGCCGGTACGCAGCCTGACAAACTTATCGCTAGAACACAGATAATTCTTTTCACGAGGCTGTTCCGGCGATAGCACCACGTTCGGTGACAAGGACATCCTTTGGTTCCGCCAATGGAACGGGCTCTGGCATTTATGGTCCTTGCGATTTAAGGCTACCAATAATCGCCCAGAACTCGTAGATATGCAACTCCTTGTAATGTTTTCCCGTCAGCCCACACGCTGGCTGTCCGAGCTGTACCGGGCGTAAGTCACAGCGCGCATCGCGGCTAAACCTCCGAGTCGGGGCAATGAAGAAGGCGGCAGCGTAGCCACTAAGTGAAACCGCTGGGAAGGGGCTTGCGAAAGGTTTTCGGCTAGCAAATTGTTGCCTTGTCAGAATAGCCGATGATGAGGCACGGATATCGTTCATTAATCTTATACGACGCTATCGAGCAGCAATTCTGCCTGTAGGAGGACGTCTTGAAGCGCTGCATCCTGGAGGTCTGGAGGGTAGCTTCATCTGCGTAAAATCGTTCTACCTGCCGCCGAATGTCTGCCCTCGCACCTGCACCGTGGTCACAGCATTCCCCATGATAGCGGGCGATGGCGGCATCCAGCCGTTCGGAAAATATCCGAACCTGGGCGACATTGCGCTTTGCATTGGGGTCGCACCCCGCCGTTGAATAGTTTCCGTAGCGCCTCGACCGCTAGGTTCTTCTGATCCATGTCCCGCACCTGGTCCAGAAATTCTTTTGAAAGGATGGAAATGAAGGGTCGGTCCAGACCGATCGTCTCCTGATGTCCGCGATCTCGGTAGAGACTACGGCTCTGCTGACAATCTGCTGGATCGCCAGCTCGCGGTCGGCAGCACTCCGGCCGCTACTGGCGGTTGATTTGATCAAGGGGGGCGTGCACCGCCTGGAAGAACGCCACCTCATCGCGGATTTCGCGGGCCTTATAGCTGGCGGGGCACGGGGTCAATTTCGGCCATATCTTATGCAAAGCCTAATCCATTGATTCAGATGGGACAAACGGGGTTTTCAAAAGTCTTGAATTTCGCAACGGGTGGCGAGGGCTCTCGCCGGTTCCCGTGATATAATTACGAAATTAAAGTATCTCTTATCCAACGCCTGATACCGGGTTGCCGAAATGATCTAGACAACTGCGAAGCCTGCGAGGGCAATACTGTTTAGAACACGACTTCAAAGCAAAAACGGGCTGCCGCTGTCTTGAAGAGGACGATCAGGCTGCGAACCTGTACCGGTACCCATTCAATCTCCAGCTCGCGTAACCTAAGCGGGGCTCAGGTAGGCCCAACTCGACGCTACCATGTCGCGACCACGGTCGATTCCAACGCAAGAACCGGAGTTTCAGGCTGGTCACGATCAGCGAGAAGGCGCGTCAGGACAGCCGGACAGCCGGCGCATTATAAGGAGAAGCACGATGAGCACATATGTTTTGATCCACGGCTCCTGGCACGGCGCCTGGTGCTGGTACAAGGTAACGGCGCGTCTCGAGGCGGCGGGGCATGAGGTGATCGTCCCCGACATGCCCGGACATGGGCGCGACTGGCGCGCGCGCCGCGAGGTGACGGTTCACGACGATGTCGACACGATCCTGCGTATCCTCGACAAGGCGCCCGAACCCGTCGTGCTGGTCGTCCACAGCCGCAACGGCATGGTCGTGGCGCAGGCCGCCGAGAAACGCCCGGAAAAAATCCGGTCGATCGTGTTCCTCGCTTCACTGCTTCCGCCGATTGGCGACGTTGCACCGCTCGCCGAGAGCATGACCGAAGGCCAGTGGGCGCATGATCCAGATTCGGATTTCGCGACCCAGAACTGCATCGACTATGATCCTGAGGCTGGGTTCGACATGCTGCAGCGCCGGGTGTTCAAGGAGACCTTATACGCGGATTGCTCTGACGACGACGTGGCGCTCTCCTACGCGTTGCTGACCCCCGAGCCCCGCGGCCCGCAGTCAGCAACCGACATGCCCATCCGCACCACCCAGGAGCGGTTTGGCACCGTACCCCGCTACTACATCGAGCTAACGCAGGATCGAGCTGTCTCGATCGGCTGGCAGCGCCGCCTACACCAGGCAACGCCCTGCGAGCAAGTGTTCTCGATCGACTCCAGCCACTCGGCGTACTTCTCGCAGCCGGATCGACTGACTTGGTACATCAAGATCGCCGGTGGCGATCTCGCGGGGTGAACGCCGAGGGCAGTCGCAGTCTCTGGAAAGATGCTGCGGCTGCCCGATGACTCGCTTGCGGTGCAACGGCAGGCAGCGGCACCCACACCAGCGGCGTATTCGATGGTTCAAGATGAGTTCGCTGCTGTCCAACACCGGTCGCAAGTTGCACTTCGGTGGAACGACGGTGCAGAAGGTGATCGACGGAAAGATCGTCGAGGAGATTGCCTGGACGACGACGTGATCGCTATGACCCAGCGCCGCATCGGAGCGGACCACATCCTTATTCTGGTTTGCGGGACGATGGCGGTAAGTCCACGTCTTTACTGCCACTCGCACGTCAGGCCCTGCCGTCGGGCGAGGAACACCTTGAGCGTATCAAGAGTGGCCACCACTTCACCATGCGAAGCGCGGCGGGCGAGAAACGCAGAGGAACAATCGCATGAGCAGCACTTCGAAGCAGAGCATTCTCGTTCCAGTCGCCGATGACCCTCGATGGGCGCGGATCGTGGCTCGCGACAAGTCCGCCGACGGCGAGTTCTGGTATTCGGTCGCCACCACCGGTGTATATTGCCGCCCTTCCTGCCCCTCGCGATTGGCGAACCCGAAGAATGTGGGTATCCATGACACGCTAGAGGATGCCAAGCGGACAGGTTTCCGGCCCTGCAGGCGGTGCAAGCCTGATGGGCTGTCCAGGGAGGCGGAGAACGCCGAGCTGGTGACGAGGGCGTGCCGCATGATCGAGAATAGCGAAGAGCCGCCATCGCTGACCGAGCTTGGGGCCGCACTCGCACTTAGCCCCGGCTATTTTCATCGGCTTTTCAAGGCAACGACCGGTCTCACGCCGAAAGCCTATGCGACTGCACACCGCGCGGCGCGCGTGCGCGAGAGGCTGGCCTCGGGGGGCACGGTGACGGAGGCCATCTACGACGCGGGCTTCAACTCTAGCGGTCGTTTTTACGAGAAGTCGTACGAGATCCTGGGCATGACGCCCTCCCAATATCGCGCGGGAGGCACCGATGAGGAGATCCGGTTCGCGATCGGCGAGACCTCGCTGGGTTCGATCCTTGTCGCATCCAGCTCGAAGGGCGTCGCGGCGATCCTGATCGGCGACGATCCCGACGCGCTCGCCCGCGACCTGCAGGACCGTTTTCCGAATGCAAAGCTGATCGGCGCTGATCCCGACTACGAGGCGGTCGTCGCCAAGGTAGTCGGCTTCGTCGAGGCGCCGCAAATCGGTCTCGACCTGCCGCTCGACGTGCGCGGCACCGCCTTCCAGCAGCGTGTGTGGCAGGCCCTGCGTGAGATCCCGGTTGGACAAACCCTGTCCTACACGGATGTCGCGGAGCGGATCGGAAGCCCGAGCGCGGTGCGTGCGGTCGCCGGAGCGTGCGCCGCCAACAATATCGCGGTCGCCATCCCATGCCACCGTGTGGTGCGCAGCGACGGTGCGCTTTCCGGCTATGCCTGGGGTGTCGAACGCAAGCGTGCGATCCTGGATCGGGAGCACGCGGCGGCCTGATCTCCAGTTCCGGTGATCTTCGATTCAAAAGCAAGTGCCGGAGCGGCGAGTGCCCTTGGCATTGGCAAAGTCGCGCCACGATTGATGGAGTGAGTAACATGAACGATCCCCGTCGGCCCTTCGCGGCCGAGAATATCCGCTATGGCTTCCGTCAGACGGCGAACGGTCTGGCGGTGATCGCGGCGAGCACCCATGGCGTAGCGGCAGTCCTGTTGGGATCGGACCGGGAAGGGCTTCGGCGCAAGCTTCTCGAAGCGCTGCCCGGGGCTGCCCTCGCAGAAGAGGAGATTGCGATCGGCGCGGCGCTCAATGCCGTAAGCCGCTACGTGGATCAACCGAACGGCGATCCGGGCTTCGCGCTAGATCTCCGCGGCAACCCCGGCGAGCTGGCGGTGTGGGAAGCGCTGCGCGCGATCCCCGCCGGCGAGACCCGCACCTACGGCACGATCGCCACGGCGCTTGCTCTCGGCCTGACGGCTCAGGAGGTGGGCGCCGCGTGCGCCGCGAACCGCCTCGCTGTCGTGGTGCCGTGTCACCGCGTGCTCAAAACTGACGGTTCTATCTCCGGCTATCGCTGGGGCGTGCACCGCAAGCGCAAGCTACTGATGATGGAGAAGGCGGCATGACGGTGGAGCGCATCGAACAATTGGACTGGACGGCCATTAGTGGCGATCTCGACCGACAGGGTTGGGCCGTGCTGCCGAAGCTCCTCGATCAACAGCAATGCGACGGGATTGCGGAGATGTATGGGGACACGCCGGCCTTCCGCAGCCATGTCGTCATGGCGCGACACAGCTTCGGGCAGGGCGAGTATCGCTATTTTGCCCGCATTATTTCCCCGGCGCTAGGTTACTTGGCATTTTAGCCGTCCCGCCAGCGTCGCCTTCTGACCAAAAGTGGCGGCAGGCCGAGCTGATACTCTGCTGTTCCGTGCTGCTCGCAAAGCAGCAGATTGATTTGGATTGGGCTAAAATAGAGCAGCCCTCCGGATCGCCAAGCCCCGGAAAATCTTCGCCAGCGCCTTGATTTCATCGTCTGTCGGTTTGCGTTTCACCGGCATCGAATTGCATCCACAATCGATCAGGATAAATTTTTACCTTAATAAGCATCTGGTCAAGTGAAAAGATTTTATCATGTCCCTTTTCGCGGCATTCCGCAGCCCATTCCGGCGCACTTTTGGCGGCCCATTTCTCGGCTCTAATCGCCTCATCATTTTGTTGCGAGGGCGGGCGTTTTTCTGACAGACCAAGGAACTAATTTCCGGTGGTCCGAAGATGGGTAGCAGCTCAGTCATGTGAGTCGAGCCCTACTACGAGACCAATTCCTGATTAATTTCGCGGCGAATCATTTGGGTGAGACGCGCACGAGCTCGTAAAGCTCCAACGTCAGATTTCATCGAAGTCTCCTTTGGAAGCGTGACCCCTGACCCGATTAGCTTTTCTATAGATTCAAGGGCGTCCCGATCCTGCGCCACGACAGCTTGCATCGACCCAGCTATAGCAGCGCTTAGTTTATCATCATCTAGCCGGAAGTCGCGTGTCATCATCAGCCAGTAGTGCGTGGTGTGCGGTGTTTCGGGTGTGAAGCCATGCACAAAATTTTGATGACCGAGGCACGGTGACTGCTCGTCAGGCCCATTGAACGTTGGACCACCTGCATTGATAAGGCCAAGACCTACCATCTCACTGGATAGTCCATTGGTCATTACTGGACCGATTTGAGGAAAGAAGTACCGTTGATTATGATTGGTTGGAACGTTTCGCACCATTCGGCTTACAGTAAGGCGGCCGTTTGCTTCATCGATCTGAGCATCGGTCAGCGCAATTCCATATTCACCGACGATACTGGCATGAATAAAGGCGAGATGACTGAGGTCGAACAGATTATCGATAAGTAGGGTGTATCGCGCCTTCAAATGCTGATATCCAACGCACTGTGTGACCCAACCATCGCTTCCCAAGCCGATCGAAGCTTGCGCAGGGAGGGGCGTAGTATCAGCTTCGCTTTCATCTCCGAGCCATATCCACAAAAGTGGTGCTGTCTCGCGCACGATGTAGCGGCGAAGATGGCAATCTACCAAGCGAGATGACGTCGGGGACTCGACACATCGACCATCCAGATCAAAGGTCAGGCCGTGATACCCGCATGCCAACCGGTTGTTACTCAACTTTCCTAGCTCCAAAGGCATCATTCGATGCGGACAGATGCCTGAGAGCGCATGAGCGGTTCCATGCTCGTCGCGAAAAAGTACAATCCGCTCGCCAAGCAATCTACGACTCAGTAACGTTTCTCCGACATCACTGGAAAAGCCTGCGATATACCATTGATTTAAGGGCCATGGCGCTTTTGTCGACAGTGGGTACATTCAAGCTCTCCTAAACTTTTCTGGTTCTGTTAGTCTTCGCCGAGTGTCGATGGTCTCGCCTGCCAAAGATCCGTTATTGCTCGAACACCAAGTGAGTACCGCTCGATTAAGCCGGTAAATTCTCAAATTCTGCGGTAATCTTCTCAAGGCGTGCCTTCGCCCTTGAGCCGGCCTCGTGCATTCCTTCTGTCCATTCCGGCAAGGCTGCATCGATAATCGCGGTCTTGAAGGCAGGACGGGTGGTTACGCGTGCGAACCATTCCTTAACATGTGGCAGCTTGGACCAGAGGAAGTCGAGCTGAAGGTTTGACAACCGCCAAAGATATGGAATTACGTCGATATCCGCGAGAGAGTAGGTTTCCCCCGCCAGCCAAGGTGTGTCGCGCAGCGTTGCCTCCATCTCTTGAAGAAAATCGTGATAGGCACGCAGTGACTGCCGAAGGAGGTCCGAATCCAGATCACTTTCATACCAGGAACGGATCGTATTCCGATATCGGACGTCCTTAATGTTGTCGAAGTAATTCTGTAGTTTTTCCGGCGAGTTCATCCTCGCCCGAAACTGATGCCCGAACGCGACGATGAAGCTGATCGCAGCAATATGGGGAACATGAAGGCCGTCATCGATGCGACGTGCCCAAAGCCGGCGCCGGGCGCGCCAATAGGGCTCCTTCGGCATGAGCGGCAGATCGGGAAAGGCATCATCGAGATATTCGGTCATGATCGTCGAGTGGACGATTGTACGCCCGTCGTGAACCAGAGCCGGGACCATCCCTAACGGGTTTATCGCGAGATACCATGCTTGCCGCTGCTCTTGCCGCTCCAGAGAGACGTTTACGATCTTTGCTTCGATTTTCTTCTCAGCCAGCGTGATCGCCACCTTATGGCAACACACGGATTCCTTGTGTTCATAAACGGTCAGTCCGATTGGCTTCTTCACTTTTTCCCCCATTGTAATCTAGCGAGGACCATGGCGCTCCAAAATTGTTCCATGATCGACTTATTGAAGTTCCAACATGCGTGCGATCTTAGGCCTCACCTTCTTCCTGTCTCTCGCAATGATCTGACCCAAGCAGGCAGCTCGGTATCGATAATCGTTTCGTGGAAGCTTTCCCGGACCGACAAACATGAACGGGGGTGGGTGCCTCGCGGGCCTTGGGCGTGCGTGTCCGGGCCGCTGCATCTCCTCACAGAAAATATTGATCGTCTCGTGTTCATGCCTTTTCGGCAAGCGCGATGCACACCTTCTGACAGCAGGCTGACTCGTTATGCTTGTATTCGGTTAGCGTTTCCATAATTTTTTATCTTCTTTATGTTTGAAGATAGGCCACATTGCCAGGGACTTTTGCCTTGATTTCTAACAGACCGTAACCCGATTAGACCAACACGGAAAGCTTGAAATAGTCCATTAAACACGGCAATAAGTCCAAATGAATACATATTTCGAAAGTGTTGCAGTCCGTTCGTGTGCGATCTCCGTTGATCGCCGATCTGCGCTTGGACGCTGATGTTTCCATCGGCCTTCCGGCGCTTGGCGGCCTGACACCGACCTGACGATTGCGCGGGCGCTCAGGGCCATCCATACCGAGCCTGGTAGGCGTTGGACGCTTTTTGATCTCGCAACTGTATATCAGGCCGCTCCCGGTCAAGCATGACAAAGCATTTTCATGAAGTCATGGGTGAAACGCCATTTGCTTATCTCACGCGCGGGCGCATGCATCTCACCGCGCGAGAGGTCGTCCGCAAGCGCTTTTTCATCGTCAAGATTGGTGCAATCTTGGCTATCAAAGCGCGCCGGCTTTCACGCGCGCGCCGCGTTTCTCGCGGCCTTTGGTAAGACGCCGGCGTAGTACAGGCAGCGATGTTGTGCGGAAGCGGCGGGTACAGGTGGTCCGCCCTGTTAAGCGGGCCTCATTTTAACCCTAGTTTTTGCGATGCGCGATTGAAAGGGGTTTAATAGAGCGGGCGGCCGAGCAGCCGTGCGGCTGCCGTGCTATCGCCCGCGCGCAAGGCGGCGCGGATGCGGGTTGAGGAGATAATTTCGCCATCGAGCATCACCGGCTTTACCGTGGCGCAAGCCAGGCCTTGTTTTACGCCGATCTCCGCGAGGGTGTGAACATTGCCGACGCGTCCGCATCCGAAGGTGAAGTCTTCGCCGGTCACGACGCCGCCGAAATCCGCGAGCCAGTGCTCCACGAACGCCTGAGGCGTCACACTGGCCAGCGCACCATCAAACTTAAATACCGTCATCGCGTCCACCCCCGACGCCATTAGCAACTGTTGGCGCTGGTTGAGCGTGGTCAGGCGGAACGGCACCGCGCCGGGTGAGAAGTAATCCACCGGATGCGGATCGAAAGTGCCCGCGACCGCCGCGACGCCTCGCTGCCGTGCCATGGCGACCGCGCGGGCGATGACTGCCTGGTGGCCGAGGTGAAAGCCGTCGAAATTACCAAGCGCGATCACCGCCCCGCGTAGGTGGAAAGGCAGCGGATGCGATGCCTCGATGCATCCGCACGAGACATGCGACATCTTGCGCTCGAAGCTGCTCTCGAGCCAGGTATGTGCCAGATCGGTCAAGCGGCGGCTTTCTTCTCAAGTGCTGAAAAATGTCCGAAGAGCGGTTTTCCGGCGAGCGCGCGGCCATAATTTTCGGCACAGGTTTCGTAATTAAAGTGTGCATGCACGGTTGCGACGCGCGCATCGCGCGCGTAGCGCTGCATTGGGTTGGCTTCATGGATTGTCGAGGCGCCGCTGGCGCGATGCAGAATTTCGATCGCCTCGCAGCAGCCGCGCACTGAGATGGCGACATCGAATTTGAGCTTGGTCTGAAACAAATCGTCGGAAGCCTCGCCCGCCGCCGCGCGGCGGTCGAGCTCCATGCAGTCGGCGGAAAGCAGGCGCTCGGCGGCGTCGATGCGGGCGGTTGCTTCGGCCAGCTGGAAATGCGCGACCGGGGCTTCAGATTGCAGTTTATAATCCGTCCCAACAATGCCGCGCTTGTCCAGACGTTCCTTGAAATATTCGAGTGCGCCCTGCGCCATGCCGAGCGGGGTGGAGCCCGATAATATGGTGGTGTAGTCGAGAAAATTGTTGCGGTAGAGCACCTGGCCGGGTGGCGGCGCGGAGGCCCAGTTGCCTGCGCTGGCATCCTTGATTCGCAGCACGCGATGTTCCGGGACAAAAATTTCGTGCATCAGCTGCGCCGTGTTGCTGCCGGTGCCCTTCATGCCGCTGACAGCCCAATCGTCGAGGATTTCCAGTTCGCGTGTGGGCACGAGCGGCAGCAGCATGTCCGGCTGACCGTCCGCCCCCTCGCGCATGGCGCCCAGGATCGACCAGGCGGTGTGACGGCAGCCGCTACAGAACGGCCAGCGTCCGCTCAGCATGTAGCCGCCATCCACCCGGCGCGCCTTGCCCGGCCCGTGCGGGGAGAGCACGCCGGAGATGCGCGGGCCCACCCAGTCCATGCCATATACCTCGTCCTGCGCCTGCTTGGAGAACATGGCGATCCAGCGTCCGTGCGTGGTGGTGACCCAGCTTACCCAGCCGGTCGAGCCCGCAATTTTGCCGATGGCGGCATAGACGCGGCGCTGCTCCTCGGTGGAATAGGCGAGGCCGCCGTATTCCAGCGGAAAGCTGATCCGGAAGACGCCGATCTCATCCAGCGTTCTGATGGTCTCCTCGCTCAGCCGCCCGGCCTTCTCCTCGGACAGCGCAATAGCTTGCAGCCGGGGCAGGGCCTGGTTGATCATGGCGACCATTCTGTCCACGCTGCGGTCGCGCTCCTCCGGCCGGGCGATCTTTGAAATCGAGGTCATGTGACTTCTCCTGGATACTGATGAACATGATTGTGGGCGGGGCGCGGGGGCGCGCGATTGCCGAACAGCCGGGCCGCGTTGTCGCGCAGCACCGTGGTGAATTCCGTGTCCGAAATTCCGCCCTCGTGCATGAAGCGCGCGGTAACTTGCGGCGCCATGGAAGGCGCGTCGCTGCCGAACAACAGGCGATCGATGCCATAGGCCGCACGGGCGCTGGCAATGACTGCCGGGTCGGGCAGCAAATTGGTGTCGTAATGGAAGCGCCGCAATTCCTCGATGAGCGCGCCGTGCGGACCTTGTTCTGCCAGGACTGATTTGCCTTTGAAACGCGCGCCCAGCCAGATCACGCGCTGGATAAGGAACGGCAGTGATCCGCCGAGCAGCCCGATGATGACCCGCAGGCGGCGATGCGTGCGGCAGAGCCCGGCGAGGCGCAGGGCTGCGGTGGCGAGCTCCGCGGCACTGCCGATCGTGACCGCGATGCCGGGATCGTCCATGCCGGCGAGGCCGGGCTCCGAGCCGCAGAGGATGCCGCCCGGATGCACGTAGATGATCGCCTCGCGCTGATCGAGTTCCCGCCACATCTCCGTGAAGGCCGGGTCATCGAGCGAATGGCCGAGCGCCGAGCAACCGAAATGGATACCCGCGAAATCCAGATCGTCGAGGCAGCGCACGGCTTCCCGCGTTGCGGCCTGGCCATGCGGCAGCGGCACGCTGCCGAACGCCGCGAAGCGCCCGCCGTAACGGTGCACCACGTCCTTGTAGAGGTCGTTGACTTCCCGCGCCGCCGCCGTGGCAAGGCCGGCATCCCGCAGATAGGGGCTGTTCGGGCCAGTGCTGAGAATCTGGCAATCGATGCCTGCTTCATCCTGGCCCTCAAGCATCTTTTGCAAGGTTGTCTCGTCATGCGCGGCGCCGAAAACCGGACCGTCACCCGCTTGCAGCATTTGCATATAAGAGGCCGGGAGATGATGGGCGTGAACATCGATGCACATTGCCTTCTTCCTTTCGCGAGGCGGAATACGTGCGTGTTAATACATGAACTGCGTGGGATCGCGGCCGATGCCGAGCTGCATCCGGCCCCAGGCGGCGAAGCTGACCTCCGGGTTCAGAATCACGTGGCTGGCGCCAAAATGCACGTCGCGCCAGGCCTTCTGGATGCTGCTGGAAGTTGCGAACCCGCCGGCGCCGGAGATTTTCATGATCGTGTCCATGCCGGAGACGATCAGCTCGGCGGCGCGGGCCTGGTCGCGGTAGCAGCGGGCGCGCAGCGTGTCCGAGGCCGGGATGGGGGCGTCCGCGACCTCGATGCAGCGGCGCATAAGCAATTCGGCGGCGTCTAGATCGGCGGCGGCGCGCGCCATGTTGACCTGAATGCTGGTGTAGTTCGCCACCTGGGAGCCGAAGCGGCTGATCCGGTTTGCCGTCCAGCCAATATAGTCCTCCAGCGCGCCGCGCGCGGCACCCAGTATGGGGCCGAGAAAGGTGAGGGGCGCGTAGGTGATCCAGGGGGCGTGGAAGAATTGCGCGGCGTTGAACCTTGCACCCGGCGTGGTGGCGTCCCGCATGTCGGCCACTTTCAGCGTATGCTCGAACGGCACGAAGGCATCCCGCACGACCACCGTGTTGCTGCCGGTGCCGCGCATACCGGTCGTGTGCCAGGTGTCGGCGATCTCGAACTCATGGCCAGGCACCAGGAAGAGCGTCCAGTCCGGCGGGCCCTCGGACTTTGGCACCATGCCACCGACAAACAGGCGGGAGGAATGGTTGATGCCGCTCAAATACGCGATTTCGCAAGAGATGCGGTAGCCGCCCTCGACAAATTCAATCTTGGAGGTCGGCGTCATCGTCAGTGCGATGGCGACATCGGGACCGTTCGCCCATACGTCCTTCTGCGCCGCATCCGGGAATTGCGCGACATAATGCGGATGGTGGATCATCAGGCTGGCGCACCAGGCGTGCGCGGCGTCGGCCTTGCCGATTTCGATGCAGACATCGAGCCAGCTTTGCAGCCCGAGCTCGGTGCCGCCGAAGCGTTTGGGCAGCAGGATGCGGGCAAGCCCTATGTCAAGGAATTCCTGCGCGGATTGTATCGGGATTGACCGGTTGCGCTCCGATTCCTCGGCGCGGGTGCGGATTGCGGGCAGCAGGGCGCGCACGCTCTCCAGCACGCTTTCCGCCGTTTGGGTTGGCTCAGGGGCTTTTACAACGGTTTGAAGCACGTGAATCTCCTATGGAAAGCAGGGTTTAGTGATTGGGATTGCCGGGGAAGCCGAAGGCAACGCGGCCGCGGCTGGTGTAGGCGTCCGCCCGGTCCACGCCGATGTGCACGCCGGTTGAATGCACGTCGCGGAACAATTGTTGCAGCGGGTGGGATTCGAACAGCGCCATCGCGCCGGCGCCGGTGAAGAGCTGGTCGCTCAGCTCGACGCAACTGCGCCCTATATAGCCGCGCCAAGAGAACCAGCGCGCGCGCGCTTCATCCGTGATGACGAAGCTCTCGCCGCTGACCGCCTGGTCCCAGCCCTCCTGCGCGTATTTTTGCGCGAGCGCCCAGCTTGCGTCCCATTGCGCGGCGGCGGCGGCGTAGGCGAGCTGCGCGGCGGGCGCTTCCTTGGCGGCCGTACCCTCGTAGGGGCGGATGCGCGCCTTGGTCCAGCCGTGAAATTCCTCGACGACCCGTTGCGCGACGCCAATCGAGGGGGTTGTGACCGCCAGGCCCTGCATGGTCATCAGCGGCAGCCGCCACAGCGGGCCATCGTTGACAACTGGGCCGCGCTCCACCGCAACGCGGCCTAGGGGGAAGGCGCGGTGCGCGGGCACGAACACCCGCTCGACTGAGACGGCGCGGCTGGCGGTGCCACGCAGGCCGAGCGTGTTCCAGTCGTCGTGAACGGTGAGGTCCTTCTTTGGCAGGAAGAAAAGCAGATGCTCCGGCTGTTCGCCATCCGGTGCCACGGTGATGCCGCCAACGCCGATCCAGCCTGCCCATTCGATGCCGCTGGCGAAGCGCCAGTTGCCGGTCAGCACATAGCCGTCGGCGACGCGCTCGATCTGGCCGACCGGCGCGAAGGAATCGCAGATGAAGGCGTCGGGGTCGTCGCCCCAGACATCCTGCTGAAGCTGGTCCGATGTGAACGCCATATACCAGTCGTGGAAACCGAGCACGGTGTAAAGCCAGCCGAGTGCCGCCGAGCCACGCGCAATCTCTCGCCCGACATCGAGAAATGTCATCGGGTCGGATTCCGCACCACCCCATCTACGGTGGCGGCAGAGCTTCATAAGGCCTGTGCCACGAAGTTTCTCGACAACCGCATCAGGCATCCGGCGGTCCCGCTCCGCCTGCTCGCGGAGGCTCCAAGCAAATTCTCCAACCTCGCGCGCCTGCTCGAGCAGTTGCTCCCGGGTTTTTTTTGGTTTGATGTTCGTTTGAATGTTCATGGCGTCGTCTCCACCGGGGCTAAGGGGCGTGTTTGCTGAAAACGCGAGGCTGGGCATGGTTATGCCCAGCCAGGGGCACGGAAATCTTCGACCGGAAGCGTGCGATGGTAGGCGCGCTGGAAGAAGATGAGGGGCCGCGAGGCGCGCGAAACCGTGAGTTCGCAGGGCGTTGCCAGCACGATGATGTGGTCCCCCGCGTCGACTTCGCGTTCCAGGATGCAATCGGCCCAGGCGAGCGCGCCTTGAATGACGCAGGGTTTTTTTTGATCGAACGCGACGCCGGCGAATTTGTTAGGCGACCAGCCGGAGAGCGTCTGGCTGAGACGGCGCTGGTCGCAGGCGAGGATGTTCGCGGTGAAGCGCCCGGCTGCCTTTACCGCCGCCCAGGAGCGCGAGCCGCTGGTGACCATGAAGCTGACCAGCGGGGGCGCCAGGGAGACCGAGGAGAAGGTGCCGACGACGAGGCCGACGGGACCTGTGACGCCTTCAGCGACGATGGCGGTGACACCGGTTGGGAGTTGGCCGAAAAATTCGCGGTAGCTTTGCGCGTCCATGACGGTCAACTTTCGTAAACGGGCTGTAATGCGCTGCGGAATTCGAAAGACAAGCCGGTTTCCACAAGATGCTGGGCGTAGCCGGCGAAGGCGGAGTCATCGACGACCGCGTGGGTCGCGGCCACGCTCATGTCGCGCAGCAGTTTTTCAAGGATGTTGGGACGCCGGAGTGCAGCGAGGCCGGACCGGCGAAAGGCGAGCTGCACGCATTCCAGCGCCAGCTCGCTGGCTTGCGCGGCGAGAACCCTGGGCAGGTGACGCTCCCCCGCGGACCAGGATTGCGGCTGGCCGAGAGAAGCGGCGTCGATGCGCGCATAGAGCGAATAGGCCAGCGCCTCGACGGTTTGTAGCCGCACCACTGAGCGGCCGAATTGTTCCTGCACTAGCTCGCGGTCGCCGATATGCCGGCCGGCGGGCGGTTGTGCCAGAATGAGCCGAAGTTCGCGCAAGGCGCGGCGCGCGATCCCGATGGCGAAGGCAAGATGCTCGTAGCTTTCGAAATGCTCGACATCGACAAGGTCGTAGCGGCGGGTACCACGGACCTGGCCGTAGGGATTATCCTCCCGCCCGGCGAGGGCGGCGGGGAGAAAATAATCGGTGAGATGGAAGTCGTCGGAGCCCGTGCCGCCGAGGCCGATGACGTTCCAGCTATCGAGTAGCGTTACATCGCGGGCCGGGATGGCGAGCGGCAGCAGGCGGGAAGGATCACGCTCGACATAGGCCGCGGCGTGCACCCAGTCCGCGTGGTGGATGGCGCTCGCCAGCCGCCAGGTGCCGTTCAGGATATAGCCGCCATCGGCGGGGGTAGCGACGCCGCCGGGCGTGGCGGCAATGGCGCAGGCGGGTATGCCGCCTGCGAAAATGCGCTCGATCGCGGCGGAGGGCATCGTTGCGCCGAGCACAGCCAGCGCGTTATTGGCGGCCATGGTGCACCAGGCGGAGGATGCATCCGTGGCAGCCAGGGCCGCGAGTATTTCAATCTGCGCGACAATCGGCAGCTCAAAGCCGCCGAGCTCCCGGCACAGCCGCA